>SEDB01000223.1 GCA_004210715.1 Pedobacter sp. | reverse complement strand
TACGCTAAAGCTTACATCAGATTTTGCTGCAGTTTCTACTTTTGTAGAATTGAAGCCCACATTACCACCTAAAATTACTTTACCTTTTTCTGTTTGTGCATTTGCTCCATACACTAAACCTGCAACTGCTACTACTGATAATAATAGTTTTTTCATCTTTTTTATTATTTATTTGTTTGTAAAAAATAGCCAGTTTTTACTTTTTTAATATCTGACTATATTTGACTAAAAGTCAATACTGATGCCAAAAAAGAGCCTTCAAGTCATTAAAAAATCAGATTTAAGGCAACTACTTAGTTTTTAGTTAGATATAAATTTAGTGTTAATTCAATATTATTTTTGCGTGACTAAATGTTAATCAATTGATTAATATTTGAATGGTGACAAATTGACAATCTGACTTTTTTTGTATTAATGTCAGTTTATAATCGGAAGGTTTGACACCTTTTGAGAATAATTTATTTTGAAGTAATCTTAGATATTCTCTTTTACAAATGATTTTGTGCCTCTCATGATGCTTAGAGAATGTGCCGGATTTTGAGTTTCGAGCAATATTGTATGTTAATAAACCTGATAAAGCGGTTATACTTTTTGTTGCAGAAATACTCAAAACGTAGCAACAGATACAAAAAGATATTAGCGATAGCGGGAGCCAGTTTTAATAGGTGCAGAATTTTTGCTTTTCAAATTATTAAAACCAAAGGTACTTTGCTATTGTAGTTTATAGAAAACCTATACCATGGCAACATCACAAGAAGGGAGTACGAACAATACTCAAGAAGAAGACAATATTAAAGATTTAGGTGGCAAAGATGCCATTGAAAAATTGAGAAGCTTGGCAGAAAAGGCCGAAAGCTGTTTCTTTTGTACCAATATTAAAACCGGCGTACCACTTTCGATCAGGCCAATGGCTATTCAACAGGTGGATGACGAAGGCAATATTTGGTTTATGAGCATGAAGGACAGTCATAAGAATGATGAAATATCGACTGATCCGTTTACGCATTTACTTTTCCAGGCAGGTGCACATTCTGGTTTCGTTAATATTTATGGAATTTCAGAAATCAGCCGTGATCAGGCTAAAATTGATGAATTATGGAGTCCGTTCATTAAAACCTGGTTTCAGGGAGGGAAAGATGATCCAAACATTACTTTGATCAAAGTAATTCCATCAGAAGGATATTATTGGGATACCAAAAACGGTACAGCTGTTGCATTCTTAAAAATGGCCGCTTCTGTAATTACCGGTAAAACGATGGATGATTCGGTAGAGGGAACTTTGGATATAGACTAGGTGAATTCGTCATGCTGAATTTATTTTAGCATCTTATTTACGATTAAGAACCTGAAATAAATTCAGGTTGACGATTGCGCTTATTTATCTTCTAAACTATCATATCCTTCGAGTTCTTCTCTTTGAGATCTTTTACTGAGGATATCATCTTCTTCATTTTGAACTCTGGAGAAGAACAATGCTTCTGCCTGAATTCGTTTGATTAATTGGCGCACAAGGGTTAAATCAAATGCATCTTTACTTAGTTTGATGCAGTATTCTCTTTCGTTTATTTCTAAGCTTGATGTATTCATAAGGCAATCATTTATAATTATCGATTGCTGTAAATATAGAAAAGGCTTGCTAAACAATTGTTAGCAAGCCTTTTAAATTTATGTTATGTTTTTGTTAACCTTATCTATTTATGCGATAAGAATAATCCATCGTCTGTTTTAGAAACCTTTAAAACGCCTTTCCCGGTTAGTGCTTTTAAGGTGGTGTCCCATTTTTTATTACTCCAGTCGGTAAGTTTAACTTTAACATCCGCTAAAATAACTTGTTCGCCTTCTTTTATCAATGAGAACAACTCTGTTTCTTCCGCTGTCAATTCAATTTTCTTTTTTTCAGGGCGCATTTGTGGGAAGAACAATACTTCCTGAATGGTGCTCTGGTTGGTCATTAACATTACAATTCTATCGATACCAAAACCTAAACCAGAAGTTGGCGGCATTCCGTATTCTAGAGCACGAACAAAATCATCATCCATGGCCATTGCTTCTGCATCACCTCGATCGGCAAGTGTTAACTGATCTTCAAAACGTTCTTTTTGATCGATTGGGTCATTCAGTTCTGAATATGCATTACCAATCTCTTTACCATTCACGAATATTTCAAAACGTTCAACTAAACCAGGTGCAGAGCGGTGCTTTTTTGCAAGAGGCGTCATTTCGATAGGATAATCGGTAATGAAAGTAGGCTGAATTAAATTCGCTTCTACTTTTTCACTAAAAATTTCATCTACTAATTTACCACGGCCCATGGTAGAATCGGTTTCAATGCCTAAATCTGCACAGGTTTGAATTAATGCTGCTTCATCCATTTCCGAAACATCAATGCCAGTATATTTTTGGATCGACTCATACATGGTTAATTTCTCGTACGGTCCTTCGAAATTGATTTCGTTTTCGCCCACTTTAACTTTTGCAGAACCGTTAGTAGCAATCGCAACTTTCTCTAAACATTCTTCAACCATAGCCATCATCCAGATATAATCTTTATAGGCCACATAAATTTCCATTGAAGTATATTCAGGATTATGCGTTCGGTCCATTCCTTCATTACGGAACATTTTACCGAATTCATAAACACCATCAAAACCTGCAACAATTAAGCGTTTTAAATATAATTCATTTGCAATGCGCAAATAAAGTGGCATATCTAAAGTATTGTGATGTGTTGCAAACGGACGAGCCGCTGCACCACCGTGAATTGGTTGAAGAATAGGGGTTTCCACTTCCATCCAACCTTGTTCATCAAAGTAGTTACGCATCGAGTTGATTACTTTACTACGTTTAATGAAAATTTGTTTGTAATCTGGATTAACCGTTAAATCTACATAACGCATCCGATAACGCAATTCTGGATTGGTAAATCCGTCGTAAACATTACCTCCATCATCGCGTTTAACGATAGGAAGGGGGCGAAGCGATTTCGCTAATACCTTAAACTCGGTTACATGAATAGAAATTTCTCCGGTTTGTGTGGTAAAAACATAACCTTTAATACCGATGAAATCTCCGATATCTAAAAGTTTTTTAAATACGGTATTGTATAATGTTTTATCCTCGCCTGGGCAAAGTTCATCTCTTTTTAAATAAACCTGAATACGAGCGCTAGAATCCTGAATTTCGGCAAAAGAAGCAGCCCCCATGATGTTACGCCCCATGATACGACCAGCCAAACTAACTGTTTTATAAGCAGTTTTATCCTTATCGTAGTTCTTTAAAATATCTGCAGCACTTACATTTACTTCATATGATTCTGCAGGATAAGGCTCAATTCCTAATTCGCGTAATTGTTTTAGCGACTCACGTCGTAGTATTTCTTGTTCTGATAATCCTATACTCATTTCAGGTATTTTTTGCAAAAGTAAGAATTTTGCAAGATGTTTAATAATAGTATTTGTGCTTAATGAGAGGATATACTAAATTATTGAATGTGAAAATGAATTCTGTTTGTTTTAATCTTCGTCGTCATATTGTTCAAAAAACAACAGTAATATAAAATATGCTATAATAGGACTTGTAAATATTGCTAATAGAAGCGAGCCTCCAAAACCTAAAGATGTATTCCTCCCATAACTCGCAACTGCCCAGTATAAATAGATAACGATAGAGCAGATTAAAAGTCCTAGAATAATTATTAGAATTTCAGATATTCCAATCATTGATAACATATATTTTTAATCAGAAATAAAACACTTATTTAAGTATGTGCTTTATACTCCAAAAATGAGAAGATTAAACCAGTAAAATTTATTTAAAGTGATATAAGAAAATAACATTTCCAGTGTATGCTGTTTTGGTTTGACCTTTAATATCAAGATTGGCTTCAATTACAACTTTTGTAATACCTCGTAAATCTGAAATTGCAATCAATTTAGCCCTTAATTGAACTTCATCGTTTACCAATACAGGTTTATTAAATTTAAATTTCTCAATGCCATAATTCACTTCCATTTTAACATTCTGTATGTCAGCAATTTGCTTCCATAAATAGGGGATGAGTGATAACGTTAAATAACCATGCGCAATAGTTGAACCGAACGGTCCTGTAGTTTTGGCCTTTTCCTGGTCACAATGAATCCATTGAAAGTCTAAAGTGGCTTCCGCAAATTTATCAATTTGTTCCTGGTTGATTTT
>SEDB01000020.1 GCA_004210715.1 Pedobacter sp. | reverse complement strand
GCTTTACATGGCGATTTATCGCAACAACAACGTGATAAGGTAATGCAACGTTTCCGTGAGCGTAACATGCAATTGCTAATTGCTACTGATGTTGCTGCCCGTGGTATTGATGTAAACAACGTAACTCACGTAATCAATTATTCTTTACCTGATGAAATTGAAAGTTATACCCACCGTTCTGGCCGTACTGGTCGTGCTGGTAAAACAGGTATTTCAATCTGTATCATCAACTCTAAAGAATTAGGAAAAATCCGTCAGTTGGAGCGCATTATTGGTAAACAATTTACTAAAGCTGAGCTTCCTACAGGGTTTGATGTTTGCGAAAAACAATTATTCTCATTGGTACATAAAGTACATAATGTAGAAGTTAATAACGAACAAATCGATCAGTACATTCCTCGTATTATGGATGAATTTGCTGATTTAACTAAAGAAGACGTAATCAAACGTTTCGCTTCATTAGAGTTTAACCGTTTCTTGGATTACTATTCTAAAGCACCTGATTTAAATGCAGCTGTTGGCGATGAACGTAGCGAAAGAGGTGAGCGTGGTGAAAGACGCGGACGTGGTAGCGAAGGTTATACCCGTTTGTTTATCAACTTAGGTTCAGTAGATGAATTTACCCGTGGCGATATGTTATCATTTATCTGTAACAACGGAAAAATTGCTGGCAAAAGCGTTGGTAAAATCGATTTAAAAGGTGTTTTCTCTTTCTTTGAAGTAGAAGATGATGTTGCTGATAAAGTTTTCGAAGGGTTTAAATCTGTAGAATTCAATGGCCGTCAGGTTCGTATTGAGAAGAGCGGAGATAGTGGCCGTGGTGAAGGTGCTGGCGAAAGACGCGGTGGCGGAGAAAGACGTAGCGGTGGTTTCGGCGGAGAACGCAGAAGCGGCGGTGGCGGTGGTTTCCGTGGCGGCGACAGAAGATCATCTGGCGGTAGCGGCAGACGTGAAGGCGGTAGTCGTGAAGGTGGAAATGCTGGTGGTGGTTTCAGAGATTTCTCTGGACGTAGCCGTGATGAAAAAGGTGGAAGTCGTGAAGGTGGAAGCGGACGCAGAGAAGGCGGAAATCGTGAAGGTGGAAGCGGCGAACGCAGAAAAAAATGGTAATTCACTAAACCAAATATTTTACAAACCGCTCCCGATCAAATCGGGAGCGGTTTTTTTTTTGCATGACGATGTTAAAGCTTATAAAATTATTACATTCGTTTTATTATGAATACGCTCATCAAGGAAAATCTTAACAATCTTTTTAAGAGAAGTTATGAACAAGTTATAGATTACGATTTCAAAAAATTAATTAAAAACCCAAAATCATTCAATCTTAATTTGGGTTTTATAACAAATCTCTACGACAATAATGAGGTTAAAAATCTAAAAAAAGCACTCAAAAATCCACTATTACTTTCAGCCTTTAAAGATGCCACAACATTTTCATTAAACGATCCCAAAGTTTTAGAAAAACTGACTCGAGATATCGTTGATTCTATAAAACTGATTAATGAAGAAGCTAGCAATAAAAAAGCAGGCTCGAAAAATCAAATCATTTTTCTGGAATACAACTTTAGCTATCAAGCATGTTTTTGTGGTTTTGGAGAAGGAACATACCCAATTTTAAAAAGTCCTGAATATATAAGTTACAATTATAAAGATGAAATTTACAACGGAATAGGCAAGATAGATTTATCTGAAATTTTCAATAACCTGACCAAGCTTGATAATTTGATGGAGGAACTTGAAATTGATGAACAAATATGGGATTCTGATTTTTATAAAAATATTCTCAGTGCTTATAAATATAGTGCTTGTTTAACATTACATGAAGTTTTTGAGAAACTCGGAAATAATCTTTTCTCAGAAATTAGCATTGCTAAACCATTGTACATTTACCTGAATGAACACGATTTAGAAGCAATGAATGTATTTTGTATTTATTAAGTGTATCGTACTAATTTGCCAGTAGCTAAAAATCTTTAGTTATTAAAAATCAAATCAAAAAAATCTTTTTATCTATACTTTGTAAAATATGCAAGGCAAAGTTAGATTCTCCTTAAATTTGACTTAATTCGCAAATTATGCAGGCAAAATATATCTCCTATCAGGAAACCGGTTCTTTTTCGAAACTGGTTTTGGATTACATCAATAACGAAGAAGGGCTTAAGGCTTTTTATAGTTATCGGCCTGATATGGATGGTTTAGCAGAAGCCATTGAAAACCGAAATTTTCTAGGAAATCGCGATACTTTAGTTGAGGTATTAAAAAATCAATATCAGCATATTCAAACCAACAAATCGGTTACCAAAAACATAGAACTTTTAGGCCTGGATAATACATTTACGGTTACAACCGGCCACCAGCTGAACCTTTTTACCGGTCCACTTTACTTTATCTACAAAATTGTAACTGCAATTAATCTGGCTATCGAATTGAAAATAGCACATCCAGACAAGAATTTTGTGCCGGTGTATTGGATGGCCACTGAAGATCATGATTTTGACGAGATTAATCATGTAAGTGTTGATGAAAAAAACATCAGCTGGATACAAACCACCAATGGCGCCACGGGTAGATTAAGCACCAAAACGGTTGCTGCTGCAGTTACCGCTTACAAAGGTTATTTGGGTATCTCCAAAAATGGAAAACATATCGCCAAACTGGTAGAAAAGGCTTACCTCGAACATGATAATTTAGCGGATGCCACCCGATATTTAGTAAACAAGCTTTTTGAAAAATATGGCCTGGTCATTGTAAATGCAGACGAACCTGCACTAAAAAAATTATTTGCCAAAACAATTACAACTGACATCATCGAGCATAACAGCTCAAAAAATATTGAAGAAAGCTCAAAAAAACTGCAGGAATTAGGTTTTAAAACGCAGGTTAACGGTCGCGACATCAATTTCTTTTATTTAAAAGATGATTTGCGAGAACGATTGGTTTTTGAAAACGGAAAATATTTCGTTAACCATACTGATATCAGTTTTACTGAAGATGAGCTTAAAGCTGAAATTGAATCAAATCCAGAAAGATTTAGTCCAAACGTGGTGATGCGACCAATGTACCAGGAAGTGATTTTGCCCAACATCGCCTACATTGGTGGTGGTGCTGAAGTGGCTTATTGGATGCAATTGAAAGCTAATTTCGATTTCTATAAAGTTGATTTTCCTGTTTTATTATTGCGAAATTCTGCATTGCTGATCGATAAAAGAAGTGCCGAAAATTTATACAATCTAGGTTTTTCATTGGAAGATATCTTCCTGCCAATAGAGGAGTTGAAGAATCTTTGGGTAAGAAAAAACTCAACTGCTCAATTGAGTTTGGCCGATGAAACCAGGGCAATTAACAGCATTTTCGATCAGATTAAATTGAATGCTTATAAAATTGATAAAACACTTTCTGTTTCTACCGATACGGCTAAGCAAAAAACAAATCGTTTACTCGAAAATTTAGAGAAAAAATTATTCAGAGCCGAAAAGCGCAAACATGAAACGGCTTTAATCCAAATAGAAAATGTTAAGAAACGACTTTTTCCAAACGGCACCTTACAAGAGCGAATATTAAATATTGCGCCGATGTATGTGAACTACGGCGAAGACTTTCTTTCATCGTGCATCGAGAATTTTGAACCATTAGGTGGTGATTTTACGGTGCTGTTGCCATAAAAGATTAAAGCATAAAGCGGAAAGAAAAAGCTAAGATATTCGCCAAACAATCTTGATACTTAATACTTGCTACTAAAAAATGAACTTCATAACATTTACAGAAACCAAACTTAGAACTTTCACTTACAACGTTTTTAAAAAAATGGGCTGTTCTGATGAGCATGCCACACTAGCGACAGATGTACTTGTTCGTTCTGACTTGCGTGGAATAGATTCTCATGGAGTTGCCCGATTGAGTGGTTATGTTCGTTTATGGGAAAAGAAAAGAATTAACGCAACACCAAATATTAAAATCATTCACGAAACACCAACTACGGCTACCATAGATGGAGATGCTGGATTAGGATTGGTAGTAGCGCCTTTCGCGATGCAGGTAGCCATAGAAAAGGCAGAAAAATATGGTAGTGGATGGGTTTCTGTTAAAAATTCCAATCATTTCGGCATTGCAGGTTACCACGCTTTGATGGCTGTGGAGAAAGACATGATCGGCATCAGCATGACGAATGCCAGTCCGCTGGTTGCACCAACTTATGCAAATGAACGTTTGTTGGGAACAAATCCAATGTGTTATGCTTTTCCCGCTGGCAAATATCCGCCCGTAATTGTAGATATGGCAACATCAGCTGCTGCAAATGGGAAGTTAGAAATTGCGCAAAGAGCTAATAAACCAATTCCTGAAGGGTGGGTACAAAATAAAAATGGAGAAAACTCTACTGATCCAAACGAACTGAAAAGCGGAGGTTCACTTTTACCACTCGGTAGCGACAAAGATCATGGGAGCCATAAAGGTTATGGATTGAGTGCAACCGTTGATATTTTATCAGCAGTGCTTTCTGGTGCCAACTATGGCCCTTGGGCACCGCCTTTTGTAGCCTTCCTGGAGCCATCAGCAAATCCGGTTGGAGAAGGTTTAGGTCACTTCTTAGGCGCCATGCGTGTAGATGGCTTCCGCCCTGCTGAAGATTTTAAAAGTCATCTGGATAATTGGGTGGAGCGTTTTAAAAGTGCAAAAACAGTTAATCCAGACAAAAAAGTAATTATTCCTGGCGAGCCTGAGCATGAATTTGAACAGGAAAGAAAAGTGAGCGGAATTCCTCTAATTGATGTTGTGGTGAATGACTTGAATGAACTTGCTCAAAAAATAGGAATAGAAATGCTTTATCAAGCTTAAATTATGAAGGTAAACTCTTAAAATCCTGAAATTTTAAACACTAAAAAACATTTAAAGTTGCTTTAAGTAATAATTCTTTACTTGAAGCGCCAATCATGATTCTAAAATCGCCTGGTTCAATAACAGTTCTCATTTCTACATTCAGCATTTTCAACATATCAGGTGTAATTTCAAAGCTGATTTCCTGGGTTTCTCCAGGCTTTAGTGAAATACGCTTAAACCCCTTCAACTCCAATACTGGTCTGACCACGGTTGCGAGCATATCTTTGATGTAAAGTTGCACCACTTCTTCACCAGCCAAATTTCCCATGTTTTTCAATTTGAAGGATGCTGTGATCTTTTCATCGGCTTTGATCTGTTTTTTACTTAGAACCAAATCGCTGTATTCAAATTTGGTATAACTTAAGCCATAACCAAACGGAAAAAGGGCTTCGCCGCTTAAATTATTGTAATCATCGCCCCTGCCTGTTGGTTTATGATTATATACCAATGGCAATTGCGATTCGTGAACGGGATAGGTAATTGGCAATCTTCCAGCAGGATTGTAATCTCCAAAAAGGGTTTCAGCTATAGCGTTTCCACCTTCCTCACCAGGATACCACACATTTAAGATTGCCGGAACCTGATCCATCCAATTATTCATCGTTATTGCACTTCCGCCCACCAACAAAACCACAACCGGTTTACCTGTCTTCGCCACTTCAGTAATGAGCTGCTCCTGATTACCTGGAAGATTGAGCATGGCCCGATCCTGAAATTCACCTTCCTTAATTCCCACAGCAATAACTGCAACATCAGCTTGCTTTGCAAGAGTAACTGCTTCAGTCAATTCATCCGATTGATTATCTATCACATCAAAATTTGAGATTAATTTAAGGTGTGCATTGCCTTTGGTTTCTTTAAATTCTATTCGAATGGCATATTCCTTTCCTTTTTCAAAATTGAACGGTACCACCCGTGTGTGGTAGGAGATTTTTTCCCATTGATTAATGAGCAATTTGTCATTGATCAATAGTCGATAGCCATCGTTCCCTTCTAAACCAATCTTAAATTCTCCGGTTTCTGGAGCAATTAATTTGCCTGCCCAACGAACGGAATAATGATCTTTTGCAAGTGTAGAATCTGGTGCATAAAGTGTCCACATAAAATTAATTTGTCCATCAACTCTATTGACTACCGGAATGCCTGATAAATTCAAATTATCGAAATACTCGGCTTTTAAACCATTTGTTTGATCCGTTTTTAAATAGGCTTTAGGAATTGGCTGATACAACTGCGGATCGCGGGAACTGCCCTTTGAATAACTCACCTTAATTCCGGCGTTTGCTCTGTTTTTAATTCCATCTAAAATGTTCACTTTGCCATTTCCTGACCCACTATACCCACCTAAACGTGCTTCAATGGCGTCTTCTCCTAAAACGAGAATGTTTTTAATGTTTTTTAAAGGCAGGATAGCACCATTATTTTTTAGCAAAACAAATGATTTCTGAGCCGCATTTTTAGCAATAAGTTTGTGGCTTTTATCATTAACGGCATGCTGTGCCTGCTTTTCTGATACATAAGGATTTTCAAATAAACCGAGTTCAAACTTTGCCCTCAGCACACGAGCAACCGCATCGTCAATGCGCTGTTGTGAAATCGAACCATCTAAAAAGGGAGGAATAAATAATTTATAATGATCATATTCGGTTTGAAAAATCACATCAAGGCCACCTTCCATTGCTTGGGTTGTAGATTGAGCATAATCTTTTGCTGTATCATGCAAAACATTTGCACCACCCACTGCTCCGGCATCAGAGATCACAAAACCTTTAAAACCCCAATCATTTTTCAGTTTTTGCGTAAGCATCTGATAATTTGATGTAGCTGGAGTTCCATTTATTGAGTTGTAAGCCGTCATCAATGATCGACTTCGGCCTTGCTTAATCACAGTTTCAAAAGGTGGAAAATAGATTTCTTCCATCAACCTTTCATTAAAATGAATCGGGTAACTATCACGACCGCCATCGCCAACATTGGCAATAAAATGTTTGGGTGTGGTAATGATATTTTGTTTTTCAAAAGCACTTACGAAAGTCAGTCCCATTTGCGAAGCAAGAAAAGGATCTTCGCCATAAGTCTCTTCCGTTCTGCCCCAACGTACATCTGAAGCAATATTAACTACCGGAGTAAGAATATCTCTGATCCCTCTCCATTTGGTTTCTCTGGCGATTGCATTGGCAACGTTTGCCATATTTACAGTATCAAAACTGGCAGCCAAGCCAATCGCTTGGGGGAACGCGGTAGCATCTTTGCGCACTAATCCGTGAAGTGCTTCATCAAAAGCAATAATTGGAATACCCAGGCGGGTTTCATTTACAAAATATTTTTGAATGGAGTTGATTTTCCTGGCAAGGGTAAAAGCATTTTCAGTGGTATTATAACTCAGCATTTGGTTGGCACCACCTCCACCTTGCGCTACTGCACTTACCTGCAAGCCGAATATTCCATTTTGATAGTTTTTTTTATTCGTACCATCCAAATCACCAGGTATCATAAATAACTGCCAAAATTTTTCTTCAGGCGTCATTCTAGCCAGCAAATCCTTTACACGTTCATCAATACTTGCCTTTGTATCTTTGTAAATCAATTTCGATTTATTTTGAGCTAAAACAGATTGACCAGCAATAGCAAAAAAGCTTAAGCCAATAGAAAGGAGGATGTTTTTTATGGGCATTTTCCAGGAATATTTATTGTGGTGTAAATTCGAAAGCTAAGGCGGCAGTCTGACCAATCCTTGGAAGCGAAACAATGATTTCGCCATTTACATTTTGCCATTTCACCTTTTTTCCTGTTGATAAAAGTATGATATCACTACCTTTTTTAGGCATATTGCCTTTCCATTTCAATACTATTGGTGTTGATTCATCAGGTTTAACACAATGAATGGCGAAGATTTTTTTAGCATCCTTGCTTTGCGTAAACCAGGTCTGTCCATCGTGATAATTCTTTGTGATGCGTGTACCGTAAATTGCCTTTCCGTTTTTGCTGGTCCATTCGCCAATCTCGTTTAATTGATGGGTTACTTGTTCGGGCAAAGTGCCATCTGGTTTCGGACCAACACCAAGCAACAGACTTCCACCTTTGGCTACAATTTCCACTAATTTATGTACTACCTCGGTGGCTGATTTATATTGATCGTTCGGAACAAAACCCCAGGCGCCCCCTAAAGTCATGCAACTCTCCCATGGATAATCCAGTTGCTTTTCTGGGATTCGCTGTTCTGGCGTTTGGTAATTTTCGTAAGGCCCGTGAACCGTACGATCAACTATTAATAAACCAGGTTGTGCTTTCCTGGCCATTGCAGCAATCTTCGGCATATCAATATCCTGGCTCCATTTCGGAATATTGGCGCCCCATGAAAGCACTTCTTCATTCACCGTTTCTAAAGGACGAACCCATCCCCCATCAAGCCATAAAATATCTACACTTCCATAGTTATTCATCAATTCGCTGATCTGGTTATAGGTAAAATCCTTAAACTTATTCCATCTCCAGGGATACTTCCTGATGTCGTAATTGTTATTTCGATCTGCAGTAGCATATTTTTGCCACCAATAATACTGCGAGTGCCAATCAGGCTTAGAAAAATAGGCCCCAATCATGAAACCTTCTTTTCTAAAAGCATCAAAAACGTATTTGGCAACATCGGCTTTTGGGTTATTGGCAAAAGGGCCTTTGGCGATGCTAAAATCGCTTTGTTGGGTATCAAACATCGCAAAACCATCGTGGTGTTTGGTGGTAAAAACCAGGTATTTCATTCCTGCATTTTTTCCTGCAGCCGACCATTGTTCAGGGTTAAATTTAGTCGGATTAAATTGTTTGCTAAAATCCCAATACCATTTTTTGTAGTTTTCGTAAGAAATTGTAGAATCCCTTTCAATCCAATCTTCAGAACAAATCGACCACGATTCTATGATTCCGGGAACGGCATATAAGCCCCAGTGGATAATCATTCCAAACTTTTTATCTTGCCATTGATCAAGTTTTCCTTTCACCAATAGATCTTTTGGCCATTCGTAAGTGGTAGATTGTTTGGCAATATCACCTCGTTCCTGAGCTGGTAATACTTGAAGAAAAACTAACAACAGAACAAGTAGATTAAAGAAAATTTTCATATTGGAAGGATTTTATTTGCTATAAAAATTGATTTCCCATTATAAAGCAACGGACAGCACTCACTATTCATAAGGCCTTAAATAGCAATTCATCCAAATATAAAAATAGGTACCATAATTTACTGCACAAAAAAGCCTCCAAATAGTATTAATTTTTTGGAGGCTTTATATGATTAAACTTTTTTACTCAATTGAAAAACTAGTTAATTCCTTTGAACAACCTGCTCCATCGTATTTTATTAAAGAAGGATGCGTCACTATCAAAACTCATCCAGATAAATAGTGCTTTACCAACTATATGATCTTCTGGCACAAAGCCCCAATAGCGTGAATCTGCAGAATTATGGCGGTTATCACCCATCATCCAATAGTAATCCATTTTAAAGGTATAGTTGGTTGCCACCTGATCATTTATGTACCATACACCATCTTTTTTCTCTACTTTGTTGCCTTCATAAGTTCTTATGGCCCGGTAATAAAGTGGCATTGTTGTACTATCAATTTTAACAGTCCATCCTTTTGCCGGAACTTTAATTGGTCCAAAATTATCTCTATTCCAAACGCGATTTGGATCATGAGGGAATACACCGCCTTGCTCTGGTCCGGCTGCGTCAGGACTTAAAGTTACCGAACTGATGAAATCAAAAGCTTTCAGTTTATCTGCAATTTCAGGCGAAGCATTTACAATATAAGTTTTATCTGCAATGGCTGGACTATTACCTAACTCAAGCTTGAATTCATCCAATGCAGCATAATTGAAATCCATTGTTTTAAAAACAATGCGATATGGCATCATACCCGTATTTTTTAAGGGTTCTTGTTTACCGTTCACGGTAGCCACGCCATTACTCATTGAAATTACATCACCTGATATTGCAATGCAACGTTTAATGAAGTTTTCACGTTTATCAACCGGACGATCGACAATGGTGAAATTACTTCTCACCTGTTCACGTCCCATGTTACGTACCATGTTATAATAACTATCCGATTGATTTTCAACAGCTACGGTATCTCCTTCAGGAAAGTTAAATACCACAACATCGTTCCTCTTGATATCTGACAAACCTGGTAAGCGACGGTATTTCCACTGAACGCCATCCCAATAAGCTTTGGTTGATGTAGTTAAGGGCATAGTGTGGTGTGCAAATGGAAATGCAACAGGCGTCATTGGGATACGAGCGCCATAATTTACTTTACTTACGAAAAGAAAATCGCCAATTAACAAAGAACGCTCCATTGATCCAGAAGGAATGGTATAGGCCTCAATAAAGAAAACACGTATAATGGTAGCCGCTACAACCGCAAACACGATGGCATCTACCCATTCTCTTGTTTTAGTTTTTTTCTTTTTTGTGGCATCCTTTTTTCGTTGCCAGAATTTATAATTCATATTATTTTAGTTGGTTAACAGGTTAATTTTTAAACTGGTTAACTGTTATCTGATTTTTTCTTCGGTATATCTTACCTTTTATTATTAGTCCTATTCAAAAATATCAGTGATACTGAAAAATCCCTTTTTATCTTTTACCCATTCAGCGGCAACAACAGCGCCTAAAGCAAAGCCAGCCCTACTGTGTGCTGTGTGTTTTATCTCAATATCATCAACCTCACTGCTGTAAATCACAGTGTGCGTTCCTGGAATATTTTCAATACGGTGCGATTCAATCAACAATTGTTCTGCCTTTGGAAAAAGCTCCACATCTGTTCCGATCACTTCATTTAACCATTCTGATTTTCTATCCAGATTATCCACGATTCCTTCGGCAATTGTAATTGCGGTACCGCTTGGTGCATCCAATTTTTGGGTATGATGAATTTCCTCTACCTGAACTTCATAAGCTGGATAATTATTCATCAGCTTGGCTAAAGTTTGGTTCAATTTAAAAAACAAATTAACACCGATACTAAAATTAGACCCATACAACAGCGTATTGTTACTGGTATTACAATCATTTTTAACTTCTTGTAATTTGCCATACCAGCCAGTAGTTCCCACAACAACAGGTACATTGGCGTCAAAACAAGCGCTGATATTACCCAGTACCGAATCGGGTGTACTAAAGTCAATAGCCACATCCGCAGACTTTAAATTTTGTCTGGTTAAATCTTGCTGATTGTCAATTGATATTTTTAAAACGATTTCATGGCCACGTTCAAGGGCAAATTTTTCAATAATTTGTCCCATTTTGCCATAACCTAAAAGCGCAATTTTCATGAATTATTTATTAAAAAGTTAGGGAAAGTTTTAGTGCAGGTGTTGCGTTAAAGCTATACATGCTATTTGAATTTATCATTGTTGGCATTACCCTAAATGACAATTTATCATCAATATTAAAAAAGTGCAAACGAGCAGCCACGTAAGCATCTACCACATTGGCGAAATAAACCAAGCCGTAAGAGAACAAAACAATTTGGGCATTTCTTTTGAAAGTGCTTTTATTGGTTAAAACACCAGCATCAGAATATCTGGTAAGATTGGGATTTGGGGCAAACTCACCTACTCTGCTGGCCAATGGTAAATTACGGGATTGTCCTTCTTTTAAAAAGATTTTATAATTTTTCCTACTATCGATATAAGATATCGTTAGTACGGTTAGTCCACCATAAATTGCAGCAATTTTACTCCCTGTATATATTTTTTGCAATGTTTGACTTTTACCTGCCCGAGTACCATTGCCATCATTAAGGAGTTGCATGTTATACAATTGTCCCCAACCAGGGATAATCATTGAGCGGTATATCGCTTTTCTACCTGCTACCTTACCTGGATTAACGTACCTCGCCTTCATTGAATCTCTTGGGGTCATTACTTTGGACGAATCCACCTTCATTGGCCTGTAATTACGGCTTTTTAGAGTATCAGCAGGTTTTAATACAGTATCTCCAACCTGGGCCGAAGCCTGGTTTACAAGAAAAAATGTAAACAGAGATATCAGTACTAAAAGCTTGTGAAATTGCATTACCAATCTAATAATTCTAAGATTCTGTTTAAATCATCGTCACTCATGAATGGAATTTCGATAGCACCTTTACCGTTCTGGCTTACTTTCAATTTTACACGAGTGGCAAATTTTGATGCTAAATCATCCTGAAGTTTTTGGTATTGAAAAGAAACCGCCTTTGCTTTTGGCTTATCTTCAACCTTTAGTGGCGCATGTTGCAAATTGCGAACCAATTCTTCTACCTTACGAACAGACAAACCTTTATCTAAAATTTCCTGATGGATGAATAATTGTTTGTCAACGCCATCAACATTGATTAAAGCACGGGCATGGCCCATCGAAATACGCTGATCGCGGATAGATGCCTGAATAGCTGGCGGTAATTTCAACAAACGCAAATAGTTGGTAACTGTAGTACGGTTTTTACCCACACGCTCTCCCAGCTGCTCTTGTTTCAAACCTACTTCGTCAATCATTCTTTGGAAACTCAAAGCAACTTCGATCGCGTTTAAATTTTCCCTTTGAATGTTTTCGATCAGTGCCATTTCCAGCATCTGCTGATCATTAGCACTACGAATATAAGCTGGAACCTTTGTTAAGCCAGCTAATTTTGAAGCCCTAAATCTACGTTCACCAGAGATTAACTGATATTTATTTGCGCCTAATTTCCTTACGGTAATTGGCTGAATTAACCCTTGTACTTTAATTGAATCGGCAAGCTCGTTTAAAGCCACCTGATCAAATTCGGTACGTGGCTGATATGGATTGGTTTCAACTTCAGTTAAACTTACATGACTGATATTGCCAATCTGCTCGGTTTCGCTAACGTCGTTTACTTGCTGTTTCGGCGGATGAGAAGATTCGCTATCATCTAAAAGCGCACTTAACCCTCTTCCTAAACCTGTTTTTCGCTGAAAAGATGTCATCTATAAATTTATAAAATTGCTGTATCTATGTTTTCTTCTTCCTTTAATAAACCGTTTTTCTTAACAATTTCGCGGGCAAGATTGAGGTAGTTAATCGCCCCTTTGCAATTTGCATCATGCATAATAACCGAAACACCATAGCTTGGCGCTTCACTTAAACGGGTGTTTCTTTGAATAATGGTATCAAAAACCAATTCATGAAAATGGGTCCTCACTTCTTCAACCACTTGATTTGACAAACGTAAACGAACATCATACATGGTTAACAAAATTCCTTCTATCTCCAATTGAGGGTTTAAACGATTTTGAACAATTTTAATCGTATTTAACAACTTACCCAAACCTTCTAATGCGAAATATTCACATTGAACTGGAATAATTACCGAATCTGCCGCCGTTAAAGCGTTGATGGTAATCAAACCCAATGAAGGAGAACAGTCAATAATAATAAAATCGTACTGATCTTTGATCTTCTCTAAAACCGCTTTCATTTTATACTCACGGTTGTTTAAATTAATCATCTCGATTTCAGCACCAACTAAATCGATATGCGCTGGAAGTAAATCTAAATTTGGCGTATCTGTTTTCTGAATCGCCTGTAAAGGATCGATGTCGTTAATGATACATTCATAGATACTATCTTTAATATTCCGGGGATCGAAGCCAATACCTGAAGTTGAATTCGCCTGAGGATCAGCATCTACCAATAAAGTTTTGTATTCTAATACGGCTAAACTCGCAGCCAGGTTTATAGATGAAGTTGTTTTACCAACGCCACCTTTTTGATTTGCTAATGCAATAATTTTGCTCATCTATCTATCCGAAATTTACTTAAAGCTTATAAGGGCCTTGTTAATTCATGCCTTTTAATCGGCAAAAAGTTCTATTTTTGTGCTGTTTACGCCCTTTTTCTCAATCAGCTAAGATACAAACTATATGGCAATTTTAGCAATAAGGGTACTTGGGTTTTAAACATCTTATCAACAATTCATCCATGATTACAATTATAGCTGCCACGAACAGACCCAATAGCAATACGCTAAAAGTCGCCAAATATTACCTGCATCAACTTAAAAACAGTGGGCTCGAAGCTAACCTGTTCAGTCTGGAACATTTACCCGCCGATGTATTGAATACAGATATGTATGGTAAACGTTCAGAAGCTTTTCAAAAAATACAGGATTTGATCTCATCTACTGAAAAGTTTATTTTCATCATGCCAGAATACAATGGAAGTTATCCCGGCGTGTTAAAGGTGTTGATTGATGCCTGCAATTATCCGGATAGCTTTTATGATAAAAAAGCTGCTTTGGTTGGAGTTTCATCAGGTAAATATGGGAACATTCGTGGCGTTGATCATTTTACGGGTGTATGTCATTATGTTCATTTACATGTTCTCCCTTTGCGGATTCACATTCCTAATATTAAGCAAGAGCTGGATGAAAATGGAAATCTGTTTAAAGAGGATACGGTTAAGTTTACGAATGAGCAGATTGATAAATTCATCAAGTTTTAAGCAGGATTTTACGGGATTCTTGGATTTCAAGATCGATGGTTACTAAATTCTCCCCGCAGATTTTCAAGGATAAAATCTGCAGATTTGGCACGAGTTAATGAGCGGCCGTTATACTGAATTTATTTCATGACCAGCTTGCGCTCGTTTCTAACGAGTGCACAATAGCTTTACGATTCTATCGTATTTTAAAACTGCACCCTACTTTTCCAGCGCATAAACAGCGAAAGATGCCAGCCAGTGATCACCACCATAATTACCCGCAAATACCAAAGGCAGTGCATTAGCTAAAAATTTATCAGAGGTAACTTCAAAATGTTTTTTCCATTTATGATTTTTCGGCAATTCTTTGGCGATGCCTTTCATGCACCATGCTCTGGTAAATGATAAACCCACCAGATGAACACCCTGATAATCGTTTATGTCGCTGATTACCGGCAAATCACTGATGCGCTCAATGCTTCTTTTTTCATAAAACTTATTTAACCAACTTACAAATTCTCTATTTGGGAGCACTCTTCTCATTAAATCTGCTATTTCTAAACTTGGCGAAAAGAAATCCGAGCCATCTGGCTCTAGATAAGCCGGAGTTGCTGTATTACTCAAATAAAAATCCCTGGCCTTATCATCAATCTGCTTTTCGAAAGCAGCATCTTTAAAAATTCGGGCCCAATCTAACGCGAATACCAAACCAAAAGCAGTATTAGGATGAACGCCTGTTCTGTTCGGATAAGTTTGTTTTGGCAAATAAGCTTTCCAAAGTTTTAAGATCTGCTGTGTTAGTGGTTGCAATGCAGTATACCATTTCTTGGCATCCGGGTTATCCCAGGTATATAATTCCTGATCAAGCTTTAGCAGCCAGGCCCAACCATATGTACGCTCATATGTGTTCGCAACCTGATATTTCGTAAAGTATTCGGCCTCTGCCTGCATTTTTTCGGGCGTAAAAGTTTTATTCAGTATTGCAATGATCTCCTGTTTGTTTTTAAGATCAGGAACAGTTTTTAATAACCTCAACAACATCCAATGGCCATGAACCGAACTATGCCAATCTAAGCAACCATAAAATGCAGGATGAAGTTCACTGGGTAACAAACGGCCATCAACTGCGGTATTCGCCACATGCGAGGTTTTGTTAGGGAACTCTTGAATGATACAGCCAAGCGGCATTTTTGAAAGTTTCTCAGCAACATCAGCAGTTAATGTTGGAACAACTTGCGAGTGAGCAAATAATGAGGCAAAAACAAGTGTTGCAATAGCAAAGAACTTCTTCATTGTTGACTTGATTAATAAATTATTGGTTCGGTAAGCCGAGAATTAAACAACATTCTCTTTTAGAAGAAAACCTCCATTATAAATTTTAGCTAGGCTCCAAATCTAATCCACTTATCGCCTTCATGACCAAAAATAAATGAGCCCGGGTGCAGCATTTCCGCCATATCTTCTATTAATGAAACTGCATTTTCTGCAGAGCATTCACGGTCTACATCATCATTTAATAAAATAATTCTATTATTTGCAACAGCTTGCCAATCTGCATTTAAAACTGAAGGTACTTCACGCATTAAATCGGTAAGTGTTTTGCCTGGCTGATAATAAATGATAAAAGCCGCACTCATGATATTGGATTCAATCATTCCTCCTGCCAATGCGATCTCTTCCGTAAGGTAATAAGTCGGATTGTTATTCACATCCAATAAAGCTACTGGCATTTTATCCATAAATTTAATTTTGTGCTCCACAATATCTAAACGCTCCTGTAAATCTTCTTGTTGTGCGGCATCTAAGCCAATAAATAAATCGTTTAAAAAAGACATCTGCATTAAATTTATTAATTTGTGCAAAAATAACAATCCTGATCGCATGCGAGGCTCATTTCATTATATATTTTGGATTTTTTGTTGTCTAATTATCGTTTCTTGTAAGCAAAACACAGCAAATAGCGATAAGAAAGTCTTCAACATAAATCTGGATCAGGGCCTTACTTCGTTAGATCCGGCTTTTGCCCGTAATCAAAACGCCATCTGGATGACCAATCAAATTTTTAATGGTTTGGTGCAAATCGATTCTTCTTTGCAAACTGTTCCCTGCGTTGCAAAAAACTGGACCGTTTCTGATGATGCTTTGACCTATACTTTCAATCTTCGAAATGATGTTTATTTCCAGGACGATCCAATTTTTAAAAACGGAAAAGGAAGAAAGGTTGTAGCGAGTGATTTTGCTTATTCATTTTATAGATTAATTGATCCAAAAGTAGCTTCTTCTGGCGGATGGATATTTAGTGACAAAGTAAAAGACCAGAGTAGTTTTGTCGCTTTGAGCGATACCACCTTTCAAATTAAATTGGTTCGCCCATTCCCTCCTTTTATGAATTTGCTAACCACTCAATACTGTTCGGTGGTTCCAAAAGAAGTAGTGGAGCATTATGGTAAAGATTTTAGAAGCCACCCTGTTGGAACCGGTCCATTCAAATTTAAGTATTGGAAGGAAGGAGAGATTTTGGTGTTGCTTAAAAACGACCACTATTTCGAAAAAGATAAAACCGGTCAACAATTACCTTATCTTGATGCTGTTAAAGCTACTTTCATTACCGATAAACAAAGTGGCTTTATGAGTTTTTTAAAGAAAGATTTAGACTTTTACTACAATGTTGACGGCAGTTACCGAGATGATATTTTAACAAAAAGTGGTAATATGAGCTCAAAATACAAAGGCAAATTTATGTTAACGAAAAGCCCGTATTTGTGCACTGAATATGTTGGAATTTTGGTAGATAGCAATCTTGCTTTAGTTAAAAATTCTCCTTTGAAATTAAAAAAGATCAGACAAGCCATCAATTACGCCATCGACCGCGATAAACTGATCAGGTATTTGAGGAATGGAATTGGTATATCGGCAACATCGGGTTTTATTCCAAAAGGCATGCCTGGATTTGACAGCGTCGCTGTTCGAGGTTACACTTATAATCCGGCATTAGCGAGTAAGCTATTAACTGAAGCTGGTTTCCCAGATGGAAAAGGTTTACCAGAGATCACTTCGGACCAAATTACTTTGCGTTTTACAACAAGGATTTTGATAGGCTATTTGAACAAAGCTATTACGAAACAGATGATCGAAAACGTTTTGCATTGTACCGCAAAATGGATCAGCTGGTGATGGACAGTTCTCCTGTGGTTCCTCTATTTTATGATCAATCAGTTGTCATGCTACAAAACAACATCCGCGGATACGCTTTCAATGCATTAAGTTTGATGATTTTGAAAGAGATCAAGAAAGATTAGCCATTAATCGATTACTACTTTTTGTCCAGCAATTTACGCTTCAAGAAATCAGCCGTTGCCTCGCTTACTTTTAATCCATTAGAAAATTTCATCCAATGATGTGTATCATCAGGAATGACTAAAAACTCAAATTCAAATTTTTTATCCTCGAAACGCCTGGCCAAATCAACACTTTGAGAGAATGCCACATTTCGATCATCATCCGCGTGGATAATTAATGTTGGCGATGTCCAGGTACTGAGGTAGGTTACCGGACTTGATTGCGAAGCTAGTTTCGCTGCTAAATCTGCATCTGGAGCAGGAGCTTTTCCTTCCACGGCATTTCCACTAAATCTATTATTAACACCATGAATATCCACTCCAGCGGCAAATAGCTTGGAGTCTCTACCCAATGCCAGTGCAGTTAAATATCCGCCATATGAACCGCCATAAATTCCAATTCTTTTGCCATCAATATTGGGCTGTTTAGCAAGCCACTCTCCCGCAGCTTTAATATCCTGATATTCTGAAGCACCTTGAGCGCCCGCATTGGCAGGTTTATGAAAGTCGTAGCCATAACCCAAACCTAATCTGTAATTAACAGACAACACGGCAAATCCAAGGTTGACCAGATATTGATTTAGGGCATAATCGATGGAATAATAATCCATCGGGCTCCAGCCCAGATACATTTGCCGTTGAGGCCCACCATGAACGTACACTATTGCAGGATGATTTTTCACAGCTTTCTTAGGTGAGAATAATTGCCCATAAACTGTTTTTCCATCTGG
>SEDB01000019.1 GCA_004210715.1 Pedobacter sp. | reverse complement strand
ATGAAAAATGCAATCATTTACGGTTCTGCATTAGCTTCATTCTGTGTAGAAAAATTTGGAACCGAAAAACTTTTAAACTTAACCGAAGAAGAAGTTGCAGCAAGAATTCAGCAATTTGTAAGTTTAAGTTCGTTTACAATCGAAGCTTAATTCGATATAAAAATTTAGCCGCAGGTTTGCCGATTAAAAGTGATCTGCAAATCTGCGGCTTCTTAATTTAGATCATTTTAGCTATTGGCGTAAATTTTTCAAAAACAGCTTCAGTATGCGGTGCATCAGGCAATTCATCTGTTAAATCTTGCCCAGCCCAATGTTCATAATGTTTACCGTTTTTCCATAACCGGCTCTCGGTCATATCATAAATCAAACCTTTATAAGCCACCCAAATCTGCGGTTTATCCTGTCCGTTTCTTAATGCAAGTTGTTGTTTGGTATAAACCGGTAAATCCATTTGTATTTTTTTTTAAGAAGCGCAATTGCTGTGCAAAATAAGAACATTCTTCCCGCTTTCCGCTTTACTTCGTGTTCGCTTCAATCGGGGCTAACTGGCAAAATTTGCATTTCATTTTTAGGGTTTGCAGGGCGCAGAAACATTATTTATAAACCTGGCAGCAGTGGAAATACTTTTTTGTAGCAGCAACTGTGAATGTGCTGTTATGTTGCCAAAAAAGATTGTAACGAATGACAGGACCAAAACCGCCATGCACTTCTGTCCTTTCATTTCCAAAAAATCTTAAGAAAGTTCTTTGTTAACTGCCCTGCTTTTAAAATACTCATATAAATAAACATTCATCAACAGTAACGACATTAAATAGAAATGATCTTCGAAAGGAATGGTACCTACCCTAAAATTTAAATTCTCATTGTTATTATAAATCACCACCGGAATGGCCGTTAAAAAGCCGTTGACAATGTAAAAAGGAATCAACGAAACTAAATATGCCCGGTAAAACTTATACATAAACCGCAGCTTCTGGTTAACATATTCTACAGCGAAAAGCACAATTAACAGAAAACCGAAGTTGATTAATGTGTACCAACGTGTGTAGCCAAAGAAAAGAATGGCAAAACAAATCCCGAGCAAGGCATGGCTCACCGCCAAACTATATTTCTGCAAATCATTTTTCGGGAAATACGCATTTAAGCATTCGTAAATAAAAATGCAGGCATAGGGTACCGTTAAAAAAAACATCATTTCTTCTAATGGCAAACCCCATAGGCTAATGCCAACCAGATAGTCGGGATTAAATGACCATACATTGAGTTTAACAAACAATAAATCCCATATTAAAAAAACAATTCCTGTTAGCAATATCGCCGGAATTACAAATTTCCATTTACTAAAAAAATGAACTTTTTTATCGAACGATAGCACCAAAGGAAAAAAAATTACAGCAATATTGATGAGCAAGTATATATAGTTCATTAGATGAATTTCTTTAAAATTTTAATTTCTTCAGTTGTACACCGCTTACTATCAATCATAAATTTAGCAACGTTTTTGATCAAAATATTATCGGCAATGCCAAAATTTTGGTTTTGATAATGTTTAATAATTTCTTTACGATCTAAATCCAAATCTTTACTAAAACCTAAAAAACCTGGTGTGTAATGCTCAATCGAGAAACGCATGAAACGTATTTCCATGTTTTCTTTGTCCGAATCAATTGCCCGCTGGATGGTTTTTAAAGAAACTTTTACATATTTTATTTTGTTGTAAGGATTCCATGAATGCTTGGCCTTCAACGCTTCTAATGTACCGGTATAAGCTGTAATGAGCGGGGTTTTATTCGGTAGTTTTGAGAGCTTTTTATAAAGCGAATCTGTAAGCCTCGAACTTTCAACCGCTTTTACGAGATCAGCCTTTAAAACAGAAATTTCTTTTGGTGATAACTGGGCTTTGCAAATGGATACTGAAACCAGGAGCAGAAAAAATAAAATATGTTTTTTAATCATGTGTTGGGGCAAAGGTATGAAAACAGAATTGGTTTAACCCGGTGAACCCCCGGATTGAATCGCCAGAAAACATTCAATTTTCATTACCTATTTATATAACCAATTAATTTTCCTCTTTACTAAAAACATAAACCATCCCGCCCTGCTTTAAAGTCATTTGTCGTTTTTCTAGATTGAATTCTAACACAATTCCTGCACCATCAAACTTAAATATATCTTTCGATACAACTTCTAAAGGAAACGCCGATTGACCTGTTGCCTGAGCGGTTAGCGCACCATTACTTTTGGCGACTGTCATTTTAAAAGGAAGTTTTTTATTCACATAAACGCCAGGATAAGCCTCTAATTCTTCAGCTGTTAAAGGCATCGATTTAAAATCTGGTATCTGAAACGGCATTCCATTGCTCATTGTTAATAATGCAACATTGATATCATTTAGAGGATAGTTTAAGCCATTTATGCAAGAGGCAATAGAAATGCCAGTTTCTTTAAAATGATAAACAGCACTGAAACTTCCGTAAGTGCCGCCATTATGCCCTAGCCCAACCTGTTTGTAAAAAGGAACTCTAATCAAACCCATACCAAAAGGATTCCGACCAATAAAGGTACTCATTTGCGTATAACTTTTCTGGCTAATGAGTTTGCCTGATGATAGTGCATTTATAAAAATGAGCAAATCTGCAGGTGTAGATAAAATATCTCCAACGCCAATTACATTCGGGAAGTAAATATCTTTTATATCAGTCCATTTTTGAATCATTCTGTAAGGCCTGGCCTCCTGCTCTCCCAGGTTATTTGCTATCGAAGAAACTGTATTTTTCAGATTTATTTTATTCACAATTCTTGTTTCGAGAAGTCTGTTATAGGTTTTCCCGGTAATCTTTTCAAGAATGTAGCCCATTAACAAATAACCCGAATTACTATATTGTTGCTTCTCTCCAGGTGTAAAATGTAACTTTCTTTTAGCGATTGTGTCCAGCAGTTCGGCTTTCGAATGTAGATTCGTTATCCAATCTTTATCAGCAACATCATTAACGTAATCCATTAATCCACTGGTGTGTGATAATAAATTCGCTATCGATATCTTATCCCCTTCGGGCATTTGAGGGAAATATTTAGATAGTTTTGTATCTAATGATAACTTGCCTTCATCAATAAGTTGAAAGATCATTACTGCTGTAAACATTTTAGAGATCGATCCTATTCTATATTTTGTAGCCGAACCTGCCAAAATAGTATCCGGACTTAAAGCACTGTAGCCCAAAGATCTTTCATAAACGATTTTACCATTTTTAGCAACAGCAAAACTTCCCATGGTTTTATTTTGATCTTTTAATACATTAAAGAAGCTATCTAACTTTTTCGTATTAATTTCCTGACCATAAGATTTTAATATTAATAGAAAAGTTAAGAGCGAAAATGTAATCGTTGATTTCATGAAAATTTGAAATTAATTAAAATGATATTAACAGATAAAATAAGGATTGTCACAAAATAACATTTTCATGGCTACATAAAAACTGTTATCTCATTTTTAATGTGATAAAGACAAATTACACCAAACAAAACCATCAAAAATTCTTTTATTTACATTATGGATAAAAAACCAACGGTAACCATTATCGGCGCTGGTTTCGCAGGGCTTTCTGCCGCTGCGATCTTAGCTAAAGATGGTTTTGATGTTACTGTTTTAGAAAAAAATGAAATGGCTGGTGGCCGAGCCAGAACATGGGTGAAAGATGGTTTTACTTTTGACATGGGTCCAAGCTGGTATTGGATGCCTGATATTTTCGAAAATTTCTTTCAGCTTTTCGACAAAACAACCAGTGATTTTTACGAACTCATCAGACTAAGTCCTTCTTATAGAATCTACTTTGGCAAAGACGACACCTTGGATGTTCCATCCACACAGCAAGAACTCTATCAGCTTTTCGAAACTTTAGAACCCAACAGCAGTAAAAATCTGGATGTATTTTTGGCTCAGGCTAAATATAAATATACCATTGGTATGAATGAGTATGTTTTCAAGCCATCACATAGCGTGATGGAATACTTTGACCCACGCTTGGCCATAAGCGGAATTAAATTGCAGCTTTTAGGCAATATGCGCAAGCACGTGCACCAGCTTTTTAAAAATGAAAAACTACGAAAGCTTTTAGAATTTCCGGTTTTATTTTTAGGCGCCACACCTCAGAATACTCCAGCCTTGTATAGCTTAATGAATTATGCTGATTTGATTCTGGGAACCTGGTACCCGCTCGGAGGAATGCATAAAATTGTATCTGCCATGCAAAACATTGCTGAGCAGCAGGGTGTAAAGTTCATCTTCAATACGGAAGTGAAAAAAATTATAGTTAAAAATAATGTTGCTGAAGAAGTAGTAACAGATCAAGGGAACTTTAAAATTGAATTTTTGATAGGCAACGCAGATTATCATCACATTGATCAGCATCTTTTAGACCAACCCTATCGAAATTACGATGAAAAATACTGGGAATCGAGAACAATGGCTCCCTCCTGCCTGCTGTTTTATATTGCTTTAGATAAAAAACTCGATAACATTCTTCATCATAACCTTTTCTTCGATGAAAATTTCGACAATCATGCGGAAGAAATCTATACAGATGCGAAATGGCCTAGCAAACCATTATTTTATGCTTGCTGTCCTTCGGTAACTGATGATCGTGTAGCGCCGGATGGTGCAGAAAATTTATTCTTCCTAATTCCGGTAGCACCGGGATTGGAAGACAGTGAAGCTAAACGTGAAGAATATTTTGATTTGATACTAAAACGATTCAAAGATTTAACGGGCAATGACATTCGAAATAATATTCTGTTTAAAAGAAGTTATGCCATGAATGATTTCATCGAAGATTATCACGCCTTT
This sequence comes from Pedobacter sp., assembly GCA_004210715.1. Lineage (GTDB taxonomy): Bacteria > Bacteroidota > Bacteroidia > Sphingobacteriales > Sphingobacteriaceae > Pedobacter. The sequence continues at coordinate 43,174 of SEDB01000019.1, read as the reverse complement.
AAGGGAAACGCTTACGGATTAGCAAACACTTTGAAACAAACTGCTTTTTTAAAACCAAAGATGAAAAACCACAAAGTAACAAACATGTTATACACAGGCCAATTGACGGTTCCAGGCCCTGGAGTGCCTCCCGCAATCATATCTGGCCAAGTGGTAGCAAAAGAAATAATAAAAAAGATAAAAAAAGCTTGACAAATTTAAAATTTCCCTTATCTTTATATCCACAAAACAAAAACACTGCAAATAACCTCAAAAACGTAATATTGTTCGAGGTTTGCATTTGTTTCGAAACGAAAGAGAAGGAGAATTGTTGAAAGCAAAAATAAGAATCAACTAACCAAATATATGATAAGCAAATAAGGCCTGGATTTTTCCGGGCCTTTTGCGTGATACAACATTCCTATTCTACCATCCTTATAATCCACGCTGATCAAAAGATTTTCACAGTTTTTTACAACGCAAATAGTTTTGGAAATTTGGGGAGCAGAAAAAATATAGGCAGATCAAGATCGTTAACTACAAACCTTTATATTTCAAACCGATGTTACCAGACCCAATTAATCGGATGCCGTTATAAGCCACTGTATTGATGTTGCCGTTTAACTTTAACACTCCACAGGCTTTTACGGCAGGAGGAAAAGCGGGAGAGAACCCTAATCTAATGACCTGGAAACTGCGCTCCACAAAAAAGAAATTATAAAAAAGGCCCAGATAAATCTGAGCCTCTATTTTTCAATTGATGTGCTTAAGCCATTTCTGTAATGGCAATATCTTTGGAATATGTTTTAAGGTATTTTTTAAGTATTCCTCTTGCAACGTGAATACGGGTTTTTACCGTACCAATTGGAATTTGTAGCATATCTGCAATCTCGTGATACTTATACCCTTCGAAATAACGGATAAAAGGCACATAATATTCTTCTGGCAATTGCGCCAACGCTTTATCGATATCACCAAGAACGAATTTACTTTCAGCTTGATTTTTTGTTGCACTATATGATAAATTAGCTGAAGAAATATCTTCACTTTGCGTAATTAAAGTATTTGTTTTAACCAAACGACGGTAATTGTTGATAAAGGTATTTTTCATGATGGTAAACAACCAACCTTTTAAATTCGTTCCTTCTTTAAACTTATTGTAATAAGTGATCGCTTTCAACATGGTATCCTGAACTAGATCGTTCGCATCTTCCGCATCTTTTGTGAAGTTTAAAGCATATGATCTTAATGATACTGAGTGATGGTTAACCAGATGATTGAATTCAAATTTTGTCATGATATTTAGCTTTAGGTATGATTTACAAAATGAATTGATGTTCATTCGCATTAACCTAAACAAACTTAATACCAACTTTTTTTGGCATGCTTGTAAAACCCTAAAAATTATTTCAACCGCGTTTTCGTCACAGAATATTTACCTCACGTTCAAGAGTGACTCCAAAAGTGGACTTTACACTGTCTATAATTTGTGCAGAAAAATTATAAACCTCCGTGCCAGTTGCACCGCCATGGTTAACTAAAACCAAAGCCTGATTTTTCCAGGTACCCGTATTGCCTTCAATTTTACCTTTATAACCACACTGCTCAATTAACCAACCTGCAGCAAGTTTTATTTTATCATCTGCCGTTGGATAATGCACCACATCGGGATGTTTCGCTACAATGGCCGCAAATTCATATTTTTCGATAACTGGATTCTTGAAAAAGCTACCGGCATTGCCTATGGTTGAAGGATCAGGCAATTTACTTACCCTGATGTGAGCAACTGCTGAAGACACATCTGCAATAGTTGGAGTTTCGACTCCCCTATTTTGCAATTCGGCTTCAATTGCCCCGTATGAAGTGTTTATTTGAGGTTCTGAGGCTAAATGAAAGGTTACCGAAGTAATAATATATTGCCCTTTTAATTCGCCTTTAAAAACACTTTCACGATATCCAAAATGGCAATCATTGAAATTAAAAGTCTTTATTTTACCTGTTTTAATTTCGAAGGCAGAACAACTTTCAAAAACATCTTTCAATTCTACACCGTAAGCGCCAATATTTTGAATGGGCGAAGCACCAACAGTGCCTGGAATTAAACTTAGATTTTCTACGCCTGCATAATTATTCTCTACACAGTAGCTTACAAAGTCGTTCCAAATTTCACCAGCACCAGCAGTAACCAGAATATTTTTACCATCTGCCCGCGATTCGATTCCTTTGATACTGATCTTAATAACCAAGCCGTTATAATCTTGAGTAAAGAGAACATTGCTCCCACCGCCAATAATTAAGTTTTTTTGCGCTTGTGTGATCTCGTTGTGGTATAACGCTGCTAAATCTGCTTCAGAAAAAATTTCGGCGAAATAATTTGCCTTAACATCGATACCGAAAGAGTTGTAAGGCTTAAGCGAAATGTTTTCTTGAATGTGAAGCATATTGATTTTGTGATTGTGCACAAAAGTAAAATAAAAAGAGATGATATTTCAATTGGATTGAAGGCATTTACTCGAAAATTTCTTTCAACTTATTTTTTAAATCAATATGAAACTCATTACCCGACCCTACGTAACGACCAGCAATTTTTCCTTCTTTATCAATTAAAATAAATGTTGGGAAAGCACCTATACTATATTGAGTCAACAGACCGTCATTCGGCTCGACAAGATTAACATCCTTTAATAAAACATGCTTCAATAATCCAGTTTTATCAAGTGAAATTGCATTTTTCCATGCCTGTCGATCATGATCGTTTGCTATACTTATAATTTCCAACCCTTTAGTTTGGTATTGCTTATAAAACGAAATTAAATTAGGACTTAGTTCCCTACATTTTACACACCAGGTACCCCAAAAATCAAGCAAGACATATTGTTTATCCTTAAAATTACTCAACAATATTTCTTCATTTGTTAAAGAGTTTGCCCGGAAAACTGGAGCATATTGCCCAACATTACTTAAACTCTTATAATTTAATTGCTTGTAAGCCATTCTGCCCCAAACACTATTCTGCACAACTGGCGACAATTGATTGTAGTAGAATCTAATTGAATCCTGAGAAAGGCTATTTTGGGCGACTAATAAATATGGGCTTAAATATGAGTTAGGATTATTTTTAAGATAAGTTAATTTTCTTTCGTTAATAATGTTAAACAATTGAGACCTTTTTCTATAAACAGAATCTAAGCTTGCTTGATATAATTCTGTACTTCCCTCTTTTTGAATTTTGCTGGCCCAAAACTCAAGTCCTTCCCGAATCTCGTCATATTCATCTCTTAAATTAAGCTCATCTAAAGCTTTCTGTGTTTCAGAACCTGATAGTTTTGACTTGTAAAATTTATCCTTCGATGCGATAATATCCATTTTAACAGGTTCAATGAAGAATCTAACTGATTTCGGCCCATCTAATACATTTGTTTTCCCGTTACTTATTGCCGCAAATGTAGGTTCATCAACATTGCCTTTGAAGAAAAATTTACCATCTTTTACGACAGTCGAATCATTAATACCCGCATATTGCATAAAGACAATCTCTCCATCTTTAAGATTTGTTGTACCTGTTAATGAAAACTGGTTATTGCCTGATTGCTGCTGTGAAAAAGCCGATCCAACAATCAATGATAAGAAAAGCAAAAGATATGGCCTCATCGGAATGAATTAAATTATTGATTATTAAATATAAGCATAACTCCACAATCGCTATAACCTCTAACCTAAATAATGTCAAATTGGAATTAAAAAAATGACCGGCAATGTAGCAAACCAATGGCGAGCAGCATGCGATAAATTAGTTCCGAGTACCAACAGTAAATTTTTCAAATCATAACTGACTTCAGAACCTCCTATCAACTTTCGAAAGAATTATCATTTACTAGTGAAATCAATCGGAGTAGAATCGGACTTTCATCGGAGAACCATCGGAGTAACTAGATTATTTTCAGATGAATAAAAGTATTTTCTTATTTTAAATTTAGTATAGTAATTCAGAGAAATATGGGACGTTTAAAAAATGGAGCACTTGGTGGCTTTTCTGGTAAAGTCGGTTCAATAGTAGGGTATAGCCTAAGGAATAAAGATTATATCAAGGGATTGCCCAAACTATCAACAAAACCACCCACTTTGAAACAACTGGCAAGCCGTGCAAGATTTAAATATTTTAATGAATGGAGAAATCCTTTAACTGAATTCTTTGCAATCTCCTTCAAAAACCAGACGGCAGAACACTCAGCCCAAAATGCTGCACATCGCTTTAATAAGGATATTATTATCGGAGAATACCCCAACTATGAGATTGATTATCAAAAAATCGTGATCAGCTGTGGAGATCTGCCTCCTCTTATTGATCTTCAAATGGAGATGACTGAGCCAGGTAAGCTACACTTTAGCTGGAAACCAAATTTTACCGGATCTGCAAAACCCACAGACTTATTAGCGATTTTAATTTGCTACCACAATAACCATACACACTTAGCCGGCACCTTAAATGGAACGGAGCGAGGAAGTGGACACTATGATTTTCAAGTTGAATTTATGCCCGCTGGAAAAGACATAGCCGTTTATGCTACGATTTTATCAAATGATAGAAACAGGGCAAGCAATAGCCAGTATATGGGAAAAGTTAGTTTTTAGATAAATCGTTCATCCTAATCCACAATCTCAGTAATCTCTTTATTGAAGTTAAAGCTGATTACTTCCCTTTTAACGTCTTTTATCCTTACGCCAGACAATTTCCATCCAACGAATTGAGGTTTTGTTTTAGCGAGCTCAAGCAACTGATAACGCTGTTTAGTCAACCTTGCGCTAATCAGGCCAACGCTATCCGATTCATGTTGATCGAGATGTTCGATCTGACTTTCTAAAACAGCAAGCGTTGAATCAAGTTCTTGTCCTTTTTTAATGCTATCAGCATAGGCTTGAGGTTGGATATTATAAAGACTGTCGAGTTTTGCATCGTCGAAGTTCAATTTTTGATCAGTGCTTTCATATTTAGATTCAACCAATTCAATTGCCCGGTCTTTATCGGTTTTTTTTGTGCAGGAAATAATTAAAATTGCAACATAAAGAAGAAATAAGAATTTAATTTTTTTCATACTGGAGGCTTATACCTAACTAATAGTCAAAACACTACAAATGTTTGCTTATTTCAATTTATTTTGATCAATTTTCTGCTTTAGTTCAATGCCTTGAGTGGTGCTTTTGAGCCTTTTGGAAAGTGCAGCATACATTTCACCTGGCGAACCAAAATCCATCGCGGCAAGATTAGCGAAACCAACATATTTAACCATTTTGCTCACTTCATCAAGCGCTACCGGGGAATCTGAGTGTTCTTTCACAAATGCTAAAAACCTCCGTTCACGAATGGCTTGCATAGCATCTTTTGATTGCTGTAAATAACTGCCGCCTGCTGTAATTTTTGCCGGCTGAAGATTATATTGATTTTCAATATCCAGTTTTATGTTTTCCAGATAGATCATTTTTAAATTGGCCGTTCCGCCCACAAACCAAACCTTCTTTTCTATTTTTTCTTTAACCTGACTCAAGGTAATATCGCCCCGCTCATCAAGAAAAATAAAGGCTGTCCTTAAAAGTTTACCCGCTAAATCAGCAGTACCATTAAAGTGAAAACTGTTACCATTCATAGGCTGCACCAAAAATAAATCGCCTTTTCCGGGTACAATGCCATTACTGACCAGGTAAGCAAATTTTGCATTTTTATTTTTCTGCAAAACGCCTTCAATGTTAAATTTAACAGTTTGCGCCTTTAAAGATCCCGTTAACGCAAACACTAAAAAGATGATTATAATTCTCATAAGACTGGATTTAAGTTGAATAAATATAAAACTAAATAATTAGTTATCAAAAAACTATTTACCCAATAAATCCTTTCTCACAAACAACAACCCAAATGCCTTGCTTTTTTCTTTCCCCTGGTTTTTATGATGGATTTTATGCGCTTTCCTGATCGCTTGCAAATAAGAATTGTTGCTTTTAAAAGTTTTAAATCTGCGGTGCACAAACCAATCGTGAATAATAAAATAGATTACACCATACAAGGTAATTCCCAAGCCAATAAAAAACCGGTAACCAAAATGATTACGATCTATAAACATTAGGTAAATGGATATTAATGCGAATAGCAAAGCAAACAAATCATTCCACTCAAAAAATGAATGTGATTTTTGATGGTGACTTTTATGCATAAACCAAAGTGGCCCATGGAATAAATATTTATGGATGAACCATGATAAACACTCCATTCCTACGATGGTCAAAATCAAGATAATCAGGCTTGTTAATATTGTTACCACTGCGTAAAATTAAGACGTAATTATATAGAAACCAATGTAAAGCAATTATAATGTCATTAAATTGTAACCTTATGACAATTTATCAATCATTTGATTAACATCTCAAATTTAAGATCTATTTTTGACTAAAATATTAAAAAAGTCAGAAAGTAGAAAAGTAAAATGATTGTAGCTGATAAAAAGCGAGAACAAATTATCGAAGGTGCCATTAAGCGTTTTAGTCATTTCGGAATTGGTAAAACAACCATGAATGATATTGCTGAAGATCTTTCCGTTTCAAAACCATCTCTTTATTATTATTTCCCGGATAAAAAACATTTGATTTTAGGTGTGATTGAAAAAATTTTCAACGAATTTTTTGAGATGATACAGAAGAAATACAATCCTGAACTGAGTTTGGAAACGATATTGGTGAATACCATAGATGTTAGAAACACCTTTTTTCAGAAATATTACATGTTAAAAATCGCAGAGGGTGTTCCTGATTTATTAAACGACGACACGATTAAAATCAAGCTTAACGGACTAAAAGATATAGAGAAGGATTTCTTCGCAAAGGTTTTCGGTAGTGCAAAAGAGAAAGGCGAAATAGACCACGAAGACATGCCACACCTGGCAGAGTTATATCTGGAGAGCTTGATGGGTTTAACCACCATGTGTGTAATGGAAACCGCTAAAGATATTTTCCCTGATAAGAAAGCGCTAAATAAAATGACACAGAAGCAGAAAGACCTGTCTTCTATTTTTACCAGAGGCTTGCGTTGCTAAAAAGCAATATAATACTGGTTTAACCTGCCACAAAAAAGCGTTAAAAACACGAACAAACTGGTGTTATCGCACCAAATAACAATAGATAAGAACCCAAAAACAAAAAACAATACATTATGCTTAGAGTAAAAATGGTAAAATTAATGCTCGTCCTGTTAATCGGCATGGCTTTACCTGAATTAGTAGCTGCACAACAGCAGGTTACCCTAAAAGATGCGCTAACTTATGCGCTTCAAAACAATGCCCGTGTGCGCAAAGCGAAACTCGACATTGAAGGTGGCCGATATAAAGTACAGGAAGTGAGAGCGCAGGCCTTACCACAACTTACTGGAAATGCTGGTTTAACCTATAACCCAATTATCGGACAATTAGTAGCCGACTTCGGTGGACAGGCACAAGCAATTAAATTAGGTCAGAACTGGAATTCTACCGCTGGTGTACAACTTTCCCAACAGTTATTTAACCAACAGGTTTTTACTGGTTTGCAGGCTGCCCGTTCTAGTGAAGAATATTACAACCTTACTTCTCAGTTAACTGAAGAACAAATCATTGAGTTGGTTGCCAACAACTATTATCAGGTTTTGGTAAACAGACAGCAGTTAAACGTGCTCGATACCAATATCAAAAATGTTAAAACTGTTGAGAAAGTAATTTCCAATCAGTTTCAAAACGGTTTGGCCAGAAAAATCGATGTAGATCGGATCAGTGTTAACTTAACTAACTTAAATACACAGAGAGATCAAGTGGTTAATTCAATCGTTCAATTAGAGAATCAATTGAAATTTTCGATGGGAATGCCAGTAAACAATCAAATTCAATTACCGGTAACAGAATTAACTCAGGTAACTCAGCTACCTGTTTTCGCTGACTCAGTTAACCTGGCAAACAGAACAGAAGTAAAAATCCTCGATACACAGGATAAGTTATTGAGCTTACAGCGCAAGGCTTACCTGGCTGAATATTATCCTTCGTTATCATTAACAGGAAATTATACTTATTCCAGTCAGAGTGATGGCTTTGATTTCTTAAGCTCAAATGCCGCTGCAATTGGTTATGGTGCATCAGCAATCGGATTAACTTTACGCGTTCCAATTTTCAATGGTTTTTTAACACGTTCGAAAGTACGCCAGGCTAATGTTGAAATCATGAAAGCAAAAGAGGACAGAAAAGAGAGTGTTAACTCTTTAAACCTGGCTTACGAAAATGCTAAAATCCAGCTTCGCAACAACTTAAATACAATTAATGCACAACGTAAAAACGTGGAGTTGGCACAAGAAATTTATAGGAGTACACAAAACAATTACAATAATGGATTGGCTACATTAACTGATTTATTAGACACTGAGAACTCACTAACCTCATCACAAAACAGTTATACCCAGGCTTTATTAAATTATAAAATAGCCGAAATACAATTAATAAAATCAAACGGAAATATTAAATCGCTAGTACAATAAAAATGAAAAGAGTAATTATAATCATTGTTGTAGTTGTTGTTGCCCTTGGCGCAATTGCTTATGTTTTAAATAACAACAAGAAAAAGGCAGAAGAAACAACAGCATTTATTGCCAAAGGCAGTGGCGCCGTTGCGGTTAAAGCAGCTTCAGTTGAACGTAAAGAAATTAATTTAGATTTTACAGTGAATGGAACTTTTGCTGCTAATCAGGAATTAAATTTCATGGCAGAAAACGCTGGCCGTGTGAGCAAAATCTTTGTTGAAGAAGGTAGCCGCGTAAGCAAAGGAACAGTATTGGCTAGAATAGATGCTGAAATTTTGAATACAGATAGAGAAACGGCTGAAGCTACTTATCAAAATGCTCAAAAAGATTTACAACGTTATGAAAGTTCTTACAAAACTGGTGGCGTAACACAGCAGCAGGTAGATCAGGCACGTTTAAATAGTCAGAACGCAAAACTTCGTTTACAATCGCAGCAACGCAAGTTAAACGATGCCAACATCAGGTCTTCGATAAACGGTATCGTTAACAAAAAAATGATTGAGGTTGGTGCTGTTGTAGCGCCAGGAACGCAATTGTTTGAATTGGTTGATGTTTCTAAATTGAAGTTGAAAGTAAATGTTAATGAAACGCAGGTGGCTAATTTAAAAATTGGTGATGCGGTTCAAATTCAATCGTCTGTTTTCCCTCAGGATAAATTTACAGGTAAAGTTACTTTTATTGCTGCTAAAGCGGATGAAACATTAAACTTCCCAATTGAAGTTGAAGTTACCAACAACATTAAAAATAGCTTAAGAGCAGGTATGTACGGATCGGCAGTATTCAAATTCCCAAAACAAGCGCCAGCTATTTTGGTTCCGCGTACAGCATTTGTGGGTAGTGTTAGCAGTAACGAAGTGTATGTTTTAGATAAAGCTAAAAACACAGCTCAAACCCGTAAAGTTGTTGCAGGACGCATTTTAGGCGAAAATGTTGAAGTTGTAAGTGGCTTAACAGAAGGCGAAACGGTAATTACCAGCGGTCAAATTAACCTTAACGAAGGCACAGCAGTTACTATTATAAAGTAAAAAGTCGAAAGTACAAAGTAAAAAGCTCTACGCTTAAAACGCTGGGCGCAAAACGCAACACTAAAAAAATGAAACCAATCCGTAAAATCGGAACAGCTTCATCACAATTAAAAAACTATAAGTAATACAATGAAAATTACTGACATATCTATAAAAAGACCGTCGTTGGTTATTGTGGTATTTACCGCATTAACATTGATGGGTCTGTTGAGTTATTTCTCGTTGGGATATGAACTTTTACCAAAGTTCTCTTCAAACGTTGTATCTATCTCAACCATTTATCCGGGTGCTTCGCCTAACGAGGTTGAAAGTACGGTGACCAAAAAAATTGAAGATGCCGTTTCCTCGATGGAGAACATCAAAAAAATCAATGCGAACTCTTACGAAAGTTTATCGGTAGTAATTATTACGCTAACAGATAAGGCAGAAATAGATATTGCATTGAATGATGCACAAAGAAAAGTAAATGCTATTCTGGCCGATTTACCCGATGATGTGAAACAACCATCGCTGAGTAAATTCTCTTTAGATGACTTCCCGGTAATTACCATGTCTGCATCGGGCAATATGGATGATATTTCATTCTATGATTTGATGGACAAACGTATTGCGCCAATCATTTCCCGTGTACCAGGTGTTGCCCAGGTTAACTTAATTGGTGGTTCTGAGCGTGAGGTTAAAGTAGCTTTGGATGCTAAAAAAATGCAGGGTTACGGCCTATCGGTTCCTGCCGTTCAACAATCTATCTTAGCATCAAATTTAGATTTCCCTACTGGAAGTGTGAAAACTAAAGCACAGGATATCTTAGTGCGTTTATCTGGTAAATATGCCAACGTAGAAGATATGCGTAACCTGGTGATAAGCACCAGTAAAGATGGTGCTCAAATTCGTTTGGGTGACATTGCCGATGTTCAGGATACTCAAAAGGAAACTGAAAAAATTGCCCGTATTAACCGTGCAAACTCAATTGCGGTACAAATTATTAAACAAAGTGATGCCAACGCAGTAACCGTTAGTGAAGGTACTAAGCAAACGATTGAACAACTTAAAGCCGACTATAAAAATGTTGGTTTAGATATTAAAATTGTAAATGATAGTTCGGTTTACACCTTAGAATCTGCAGATGCCGTAATCCACGATTTAATGCTTGCGGTTGTTTTGGTGGCCATTGTAATGCTTTTCTTCTTGCATAGTTTACGTAATGCGGTTATCGTAATGATTTCGATTCCAGCATCACTAATTGCAACATTTATTGGTATTGCTTTATTTGGTTATACACTTAATCTGATGTCGTTACTGGGTTTATCACTTGTTGTAGGTATCCTGGTGGATGATGCGATTGTGGTTTTGGAGAACATCCAACGCCACATGGAGATGGGTAAAAACAGGGTTAGAGCAGCTTCTGATGCAACCCGTGAAATCGGTTTTACCGTAGTTTCGATTACGTTTGTAATTGTTGTAGTGTTTTTCCCAATTGCGGTAAGTACAGGTATGGTAGCCAACATCCTACGTCAGTTCTGCGTGGTGGTAATCATTTCAACATTGTTATCATTAGTGGCTTCATTTACTATTGTACCATTAATTTTCTCTCGCTTCGGTAAATTAGAGCATATCGAAGGCAAAAACATTTTTGGAAAATTCATTCTTTGGTTTGAGAAACAATTAAAAAAGTTTACGCATTGGATTACAAATCTTTTAGTGTGGACTTTAGCTCATAAATTACTTACATTAATCATCATGTTTGTAATGTTTATCTCATCATGTGGTTTATTAGCAGGTGGATACATTGGTTTTGAGTTCTTCCCTAAATCGGATAAAGGAGAGTTTTTATTACAAATAGAAATGCCTAAAGATGTTTCTTTGGAACAAACCAATTTCTACACGCAAAAAGCGGAAGATTACTTAAGCAAACAAAAAGATGTGATCCAAACTATTGCAACCGTTGGTCAATCGAGTGAAGGTATGGGTGCAAGTCAATCTACCGCATATAAATCGGAGATTAACGTGAAGTTGAAGGAAAAAGAAGAGCGTGGAAACATTTCTTCAGACATCATCTCTACTACTTACACCCGTGAATTGGAAAAAGTGCTGGTAGGTGCAAAAATTAAAACAGTGCCAATTGGTATTTTGGGTACGGCAGATGATGCCCCTATTCAATTCGTAGTAATGGGTTCTGAACTGGATAGCGTTTTAGCTTTTGCACAAAAAGCTCAAGCTGTACTTGAAAAAATTCCAGGTGCTACACAAACCAAACTTTCAGTTGAAAAAGGAACGCCAGAGATTAACGTAAAGGTAGATCGTGATAAAATGTCGGCTTTAGGGCTTACTTTACAAACGGTTGGTGCAACCATGCAAACTGCTTTCGCAGGTAATACTGATGGTAAGTTCCGTCAGGGTGAATACGAATACGACATTAATATCCAGTATCAGGATTTCGACAGAAAAGATATCGATGATGTACGTAATCTGATCTTCACAAACCAGGCTGGTGCGCAGATTAAACTTTCGCAATTTGCCGACATTAAAGAAGGTTCCGGACCAAGTTTATTGGAGCGTTTGAACAAATCTACTTCGGTAACCGTAAAAGCGCAAACTGTAGGTGTTCCAACGGGTACTGTGGTAACTAACTTCCAAACTGAACTAGATAAATTAAAGAAACCAGCAGGCATCAGCTTCTATTGGGCTGGTGATCAGGAAAATCAAAGTGAAGGTTTTGGTACTTTGGGTATCGCTTTGCTTGCAGCAATTGTATTGGTGTACTTAATTATGGTTGCTTTATATGACAGTTTTGTTTATCCATTGGTGGTAATGTTTTCGCTACCACTTGCCTTAATTGGTGCCTTGCTTGCCCTGGCCTTAACCAACAATGCATTGGGTATCTTTACCATTCTAGGTTTCATCATGTTGATGGGCTTGGTGGCGAAGAACGCGATTATCCTGGTCGATTTTACCAACCAAATGAAGGCACAAGGTAAATCTACTCATGAAGCTTTAATTCTGGCTAACCATGCTCGTTTACGCCCAATTTTGATGACAACCATTGCCATGGTAATTGGTATGTTACCTATCGCATTGGCAAGTGGTGCCGGTGCCGATTGGAAAAATGGTTTGGCATGGGTTATCATTGGTGGTTTAACAAGTTCGTTATTTTTAACCTTGGTAGTTGTATATAACATTGTATATTAGAGGTATGCTTAAAGTTGTTTTATCCCTCATCTTAGTCAGCGCATCTTTTTTAGCAAAAGCCCAGCACCCTCCGGTTTTTGCAGCAATGACCACCGATTCCTCTTTTATTAAGATTGCCAACTTGAACATTAATTTGGTTAAATATACTTACAAGCCCAATGGTGTGAAATTTTTAGTGGTTCATGACAATGAAGACACCGGTGTTAAAGCGGGCTTTGATTACATCCGCTGGAGTGGCGGAGAATTGATCGACAGCCAGTACGGTGGCGTTAGAGATTATGTTTTTACCCACATGGATGACCAATACCGTATCGATCCTAATGCGATTTACACCCAAAGAGGTGTGAGTAGCAGGTTGAAAAAAGATTATTTCAGTTCTAACGAGGTTGAGAAATTAATTTTGGATGCAGGAAAGCAGATCGTTGATTTCTATGACCCTAAATCGACAGGTTATATTTTAACACTCCATAATAACGCTGATGGCGGTTTTGGCATCTCATCTTATTTACCAGGCTACGACCTCTCGAGCACAGCAGATTCTGTATTCATCAACTTTGAAATGGACGGCGACGATTTAATGTTTGTAACCGAACCGCGATTATTCAATAGCTTAAAAAAAGCAAATGTTAATGTAATTTTACAGTCGAAATTTGCAGAAAATGATGGTTCGTTATCGGTTTACGCCATGCAGCAGAATATTCCATATATTAATGTGGAAGTGCAACACGGCCATCAACAAGAAAACTTAAGACTTATTGAACTGGCAATCGCCACACTTAAAGAACACGGCTTAATTAAGAAAGAGAACCCAGTAATTCAGAAAGATAACTTAACTAAAACCCCTACTCAATAGCTTTCATTTTGGTAACCAGGAAGCTTACAAACAGTCCGAAACAACCAATTACGGCATAAGAATATTGTAGACTGGATAATGCGGAAATATAACCGATTAATGGCGGCCCCATTAAGAAGCCCAGATAACTTACGCTAGAAACCATTGCAATGGCCATGCCGGCAGAAATTTTTCCATTTTTACCAGCAACACTGTAAACCGTTGGAACAATACTGGAAACACCAATTCCGACTAGCATAAAACCGATAGTTGCAGTGACAACGTAAGGCAAAAACACCGAAATAAACATTCCTGTTGAGATAATTAAACCACTGATCTGGATGGTTTTCTTTCTGCCTAACTTTGCAATAATCTTATCGCCCACAAACCTTCCAGTGGCCATCATCACCATGAAAGAAGCATATCCTAAAATCACAAGTGATGAAGGTGCTTTAACAATCTCTTTAAAATAAACGCCACTCCAATCGAACATCGCCCCTTCTGTAGCCATGCTACAAAATCCAATTATCCCCAATTGTAAGAGTACGCCCTCAGGTTTCATGAACAGTTTTCCTTTGCGCTCCGATCTGGTTCCCTTACCTGGAACAAGGTGTTTGTAGTTAAAAAATACGTTGACGAAAATTAAGGCCACAATAATCCAAAAGTGATGATAAGGGACAATATGAAGGTTAACCATCAATAAACCGACCAATGCGCCGGTAAAACCTGCAATACTCCAGGCACCGTGAAAAGATGTCATGATGGGACGGCCGAAAAGCTTTTCTGCTTCAGAACCTTGTGTATTTACCGCGATATTACACATATTCCCGATTACTCCAAATAGAAATAGAAAGGCTGCCAGGTGCCAGGAAGCGGTTGCCAAACCTAAATTACTTAAAGCTAAAACGTACAAAGGAGCGGTAATGGTAAGAATTGCTTTACTGCCATATTTAGTTACCAAGCCACCAGAAATAGGCATTGTAACCAACTGACCAAGCGGAAGTGCCAATAAAATACTACCCAATGCTCCATCAGATAGATTTAAGCTGTGTTTAATATCAGGAATACGACTAGCCCAGGATGCAAACGCAATGCCCTGTCCAAAATAAAACAATGAAACAGCTAAACGAATTCGGTTGGGAGAACTTTGAGCTTGTACAGGTTGAGTGACTGAAGGATTTATGGTATCCTGATTTGCGTTGATGTCTTCCAAAAGGGTAATTTTTAAAAATGAACGGTTTGCCCTGCAAAGTTCTTCAAATGAAACGGGAATTAAAAGCTGCTTTTATCATTTTAAAACAATAAAAGCAGATAGATTAATGCTGTTCCGTATGCAAATCGGGTTTTGCATGGGATCGCATCTTTAAAAGATTTCTCCACTGCGGTCGAAATGACGGTATAGCTGATATAACTCAGAAATTAACGCCTGCGCTCGTTTCTAACGAGCGCTAAATAGCTATGCGATTTAATCGCAATCAAAAACAATCTGCTTCTAAAGTTTCTTCGCTGCGGTCGAAATGACGGTCTAATTGATATAATTCAGGCATTTTATATTTTAACGCCTGCGCTCGTTTCTAACGAGCGCAAAAATAGCTAAGTGATTTAATCACAATCAAAAACAAATCTGCTTCTAAAGTTTTCTAAGTGCTGGTTGTAATTATGGCTTGGTTGTTAAAATTAAGCATTTGCGTTTAAGCTGGCTTTGCATGAGGGATAGTAGTGGAAATCCTTTTTGTTGTCATCCTGAGCGTAGTCGAAGGGCAACAAAAAGATTGTAACGAATAGCCCGACCCTTTCCCGATATTTCTTCGGGATTGGGGCATGCCCAGAATATTTTTATACCCTCAGCTAAAGCAGACGACAATGAGTAGTTTTGAATTCCAAATAACTGCCACAAAAAAAGCCGACAATTTCTTATCGGCTTTATTATTTAAAAAGTAATACTGAAACAAGTTCAGCATGACGGGTTTGTATTAAATATGTATTGCTCTGTTATCCGTAGCAGCTAAAGCAGCTTCTTTCAACGCTTCCGTATAAGTTGGGTGAGCATGACAAGTACGGGCAATGTCTTCTGCAGAAGCACGGAATTCCATCGCAATTACAGCTTCGGCAATCATGTCCGCAGCACGTGGGCCAATCATGTGTACGCCTAAAACTTCATCCGTTGAAGCATCTGCTAAAACTTTGATGAAACCATCGGTATCCATACTCGCTTTCGCACGACCACTTGCTTTGAATGGGAATGAACCTGCTTTGTATTTTGTTCCTTTTTCTTTCAATTGCTCTTCGGTTAAACCTACTGAAGCAACTTCTGGCCAGGTATAAACTACACCAGGAATTAAGTTATAATTGATGTGTGGCTTTTGTCCGGCAATCGATTCTGCAACATAAGTGCCTTCATCTTCCGCTTTGTGCGCCAACATTGCACCTGTAATTACATCGCCAATGGCATAAACACCTTTAACCGAAGTTTCCAAGTGCTCGTTTACAGGGATTTTTTTACCGCGTTCTTCTACCGTAATGCCGATTTTATCTAAACCTAAACCTTCAGTGTAAGCGGTACGACCAACTGCCACGATGCAATAATCAGCCTCTAAAGAAATGGTTTCGCCTTTTGGAGTTTCAGCTGTAACAGTAACCGTTTTTCCTTTTGTAGTTGCACCAGTTACTTTGTGGCCCATGTAAAATTCCATGCCTAAAGATTTCTTTAACACACGTTGAAGCTCTTTGCCTAAACCAGCATCCATAGTAGCGATGATGGATGGCAAGAATTCCACTACAGAAACTTTTGTGCCCAAACGAGCGTAAACAGAACCCAACTCTAAACCAATTACACCACCACCAATTACAACCATGGTTTTAGGCACTTCTTTGATGTTTAAAGCCTCGGTTGAAGTAATGATGCGTTTTTTATCGATTGGTAAAAACGGTAAAGCTGTTGGTTTAGAACCTGTTGCAATGATTACATTTTTAGCAGTTAAAGTTTCAGTAGAACCATCAGCTTTAGTAACCAAAACGGTGTTTTTATCTACAAAAGAGCCTAAACCTTCGTAGGTATCGATTTTATTTTTCTTGAATAAATAAGTGATACCTGCTGTATTTTGAGCAACAACATCGTCTTTACGAGCGATCATTTGTTTCATATCAACTTTTAAATCTTTTAAGTTGATCCCGTGAGTGGAAAAAGTATGAGCAGCGTTGTGGAAATGCTCTGAAGAATCTAACAAGGCTTTTGATGGAATACAGCCCACATTTAAGCAAGTACCTCCAAAAGTTTTATATTTTTCAACCACTGCAGTTTTTAAACCTAACTGAGCACAACGGATTGCGCCTACATAACCGCCCGGTCCTGAACCGATAACAACGACATCGTATTGCATAATTTCTTTAGAATTTTGATTGCTCAAATGTATGGAAAAAAGGCGGAAAGCTGAAAGTCAAAAACCTAAAGACTAAGGTTAAAAGTGCAATTTTACAATGAAAATGGATTAAACCAGTAATCTTTAATGTTGTTCTAATTTCCGGGAGTCAACTCCGCCTTGACTGGCATTCGAAACGAATTAATTAAAGCGGGTCGTCATGACATTTATTGATTTAACAATCAAAGAATTTCCTGTGATAAGATATAGTTTTTGGCATGATTAAAATTCAAAAACAATTGATCAGCGATCTTCAATTTCTGGTGTGCCCTGATATTATTTTGGATGGCATAAGTGGTAATACCTGCAGCAACTGCAGATTTTACACCATTTAAGGTATCTTCAAAAACGATGCATTCTTCTTTGGCCAAACCCAATTTTTCCACACAAATATTATAACTCTCTGGATCGGGTTTGCTTTTGGTTACATCAGTTCTGGTTACAAACATGCTGAAGTATTTAGCCAGGCCATTTTTTTCAAATACAGCTTCTACATCATTTCTTGGACTAGCCGTTACCACAGCAAGTGTTAAACCTTTATCGTAAAAATATTGAATAAAGTCTAAAGCAAAGGGCATTAACTCGATGTGTTTTGTTCTAAATCCATTGAAAGTAATCAATTCTCTTCTTTCCACAAATCCGGCTAATTCCTCGTCGATTTTATACCTGGACATGATGGTTTTTGCATTTTGTGGCAAAGGGATTCCGGCGTAATTGGTTAACCAATCTTTAAAGTCAAGCGTAACTTCGTATTGAGAAAGAAACTCATTCCAACAGTCGAAATGGAATCTCTCGGAGTCAATTAATGTTCCATCCAAATCAAATAATAACGCTTTTATTTTACTCATTTTTTCTTTGGGTTGATTACACAGATTATTGGATTACACTGATTAGTTTTTTCGGCTCCTAAACTTCGGACTCCCGACTTCTTACCTACGGCAATTAAGGAATCACTTCAAACAGAAAAAACTGTTGCACTTGTGCTTTACCAAAATTATTATCTACACAAAAAATTAACGAATTATTACCATTGGGCAATTTTGGCCCAAAAGTTACACCTTCGATATTATCGATATGCATTTTTAAACTATCAAAATCGAAAAGTAATTTTTTGGTTAAAGGTTTAGGTGGGTTTTTAATGAATGATGGATTGTTGATTACGTTTTCCGCACCATTTAAATCCACCAAATAAAGCTTCACAAATGAATGATCATCTCTTCCTTTTGCCCAGGCACGCTCCATGACTAAAAGCGTATGATTATTTATGGCAAGTATTTCGGAAATGCCATTCAAGTTCCAATCGCTTTCAACCGTTGGCTGAATAGGCAATGCATCAAGGTTATAAGCATATTGTGCGGTGTTTTTTTTCGTTTCCACATCAAACTTCAAGATTCTCGTTAAGGCTTTGTCAAATTGATAATCTGCTGGATTTCCATCCTGATATAACGGTTCCTCTAAACTTGCGTATAACGTTTTATAGTCATTAGCGTAGGTTAAACCTTCGAAAAACGCATTTTTTCGCACCCCATATTCTTGTTTTGTAATGTGAAAGCCAGTTGGCAATGGTACCGTATCTAAATATTTACCTGTGGTGGAAATGAATGTTAAAGCTGGCTGAACAATGGTAGTATCACTTTTTCGGAATAATCTTTCGCCCTCATTACTCCATACGAAATTGTTTTTTCTAGGGTTGTAGCGAACCGCTTCTCCATCGGCTTTTGAGTTTTTACCATACTGATATTTTGGATATTGCGTACCATCATTCTGCAAAATATAAGTAACGCCCGTAAGCTTAACGGTATCTATTTTATTTTCTTTAATGTCTATATTTGCAGTGTAAATCCTCGCCGGACTAAATTGCGATGGATCATCACTGATCATATAAAATTGATCGTTTTTTTCATCATAATCAATACCCGATAAACCACCAACCACTGTATTTTGGAAAGTTCTGTTAAGTGGCATTACATATTCACTTAAAAATTTGATTGATGAAATAACATGCTCCTTTTGCTTTACCACATTTTTAGTTGTGGAACATGAGCTAAAGACAACTGTAACAGTAAAAAAGAGAAGGGAGATTTTAGAGGATATTTTTTTCAAATCGTTTTTTTATTGGCAAAAGTATTGAAATTGATGAAATAAATAAGCCGTTCCAAAATTATGAAACGGCTTAAATTTACTTTTTCAGTTTTTTTGATTAGAATAATTTCCCTATTACACGATAAGTAATATTGTTTCCATCAACTACTTCTTCGTAATAAACATCATCAGGAGAAACGAAATATTTCTCATTTTTGATGGTAACTTCCCTGCATCCTTCTGGTAATTGGGGAATAATTTCACCGATTTGATGCGTATCTACGGGACCATCTGTGGTATTTAAAACGCCATCTTTTCCAGCTACAATATAAACAGTTGCCCCATCAGCATTTTGCCCCTGAGTATAGTACACACCTTTATATTCGTAGTAATCTATGCCATCAATAGTAACCAGATTGGCATCTTGAGGTAAGTTAGGCACTTCTGCACCCACTGGTGGTACCACAACTTCATATTGATTGTTATTTTGCTGATAGAACAATCCACCTGAATAATAGAACTGATTTGGCCCATAATTAAACGGATAATACCCGTAGGGCAATATGCCAATCCTAAAACCTAAAAAAGGTCTGTAAAAATTATAATAACTATAATATGGGCGGCTGTAGCCTCTACCATAACCTCCACGATAGCCATACCCAGGTCTGTAACCTACACCTGGACGAAATCCTGGCCTGTTATAAC
Source organism: Pedobacter sp. (assembly GCA_004210715.1). Classification (GTDB taxonomy): domain Bacteria; phylum Bacteroidota; class Bacteroidia; order Sphingobacteriales; family Sphingobacteriaceae; genus Pedobacter. Next base: position 23,368 of record SEDB01000019.1, on the reverse strand, counting down.
CTTGCCTGTTGTAACTATAGTCTGAGCGGCCTGATCGGATATTGCCACTATTTGATCTTGGTGTATAACTGTTTCTATTTGGCGTTTGGACAGATGGACTTCTGGAAATCGATCCACCTCGCGATGGCGCTGCTGAACTTGATCTGCCACCACCAGAAACCCCGCCGCCTGCCCGACTAGGCCTTTGAGCAAAAACATGTTCCACGTTTAAAGTTGCAATCATCGTTGCTGCAGCGAAAACAACCAATCCTTTATTGAATAACCTTTTCATTTTGTGTGTTTAATTTAATTACCTGTATGACGATGAAAAGTGTTAAAAGATTATGCCTTAACAATATTTAACTAAATTTTGATAAAAGAATGACCAGGCAAATTCCTCTGACTAACAAACCTTTTACGGGATGTTTTTTTCTAATCAAATCTTAATCGCCTATATTTAAATTTTATTCATAAAATCAAAACCTAAATGAACTTTTCAAGATTTTTCAGCCTCTTATTTTGTTTGTTTATTTCTAATGAATTGTTGGCTCAGCAAACTGATTCGGCTTATGTTAGAGAAAACTACACCAAAATAGAACGCCAGATTCCCATGCGAGATGGAACTAAACTCTTCACTTCTATTTACATACCCAAAAATCAATCCAAAAAATTCCCTTTTCTAATTAACAGAACACCTTATACCGTAGCACCTTACGGGGAGGATAAATACAAATTAAGTTTGGGAAATTTCCCTGCGATGATGCGTGAAGGCTTTATTTTCGTTTATCAGGATGTTCGCGGAAGATGGATGAGCGAGGGCACCTTTGAGGATATTCGTCCGCAAACTACCAAAAAAGGCAAAACAGCGATTGACGAAAGTACCGATACTTATGATACGATTGATTGGTTGGTAAAAAACATCAAGAATAATAATGGCAAGGCGGGAATTTATGGTATTTCTTATCCGGGATTTTATTCCACCACCTCATTACCCAACGCTCATCCTGCATTAAAAGCCGTGTCGCCCCAGGCACCAGTTACTGATTGGTTCTTAGGCGACGACTTCCATCATCGTGGAACCCTATTTTTAATGGATGCTTTCAGTTTTATGAGTAGTTTTGGCGTTCCTCGTCCTAAGCCGATTACACCTGACAAAGGCCCCAAAGGTTTTCAATTCCCCATTCAGGATAATTACAGATTTTACCTGGAATCGGGTTCATTAAAAAACCTAAAAGATAAATACTTTGCCGATAGCATTAAGTTTTGGAACGACTTGTTTAAACATCCCAATTTGGATACTTTTTGGAAAGCAAGATTAATTACGCCACACTTAAAAAATGTTAAACCAGCGGTAATGGTAGTTGGTGGTTTCTTTGATGCAGAAGATGCTTATGGCACTTTCGACACTTACAAAGCCATTGAGAAACAAAATCCGGGAGCGAATAATATTTTAGTCGCTGGTCCTTGGTTTCATGGTGGCTGGGTGCGTGGTGATGGTTCTTATTTCGGAGATATTCGTTTCGGAAGAACAACCAGTATAGATTACCAAACCCAATACGAATTACCTTTCTTTAAACATTATTTAAAAGGAGAAGGCGAATTTAACGCAGCTGAAGCCAACATTTTTGTAACAGGATCAAATGAGTGGAAAAAATTTTCCAGCTGGCCACCACAAGATGTGGAAAGTAAAAACCTTTATTTACAACCTAATGGTAAATTGAGTTTTGAGAAGGTGAAAAGAACAGATAGCTGGGATGAATATGTGAGTGATCCGAATAACCCTGTTCCCTATCAAGATGGAGTACAAACCAAAAGAACGCGTGAGTACATGATCGACGATCAGCGTTTTGCTGCCCGAAGACCAGATGTAAAAACTTACCAAACAGATGAATTAAAGGAGGACATTACATTAACAGGGTCAGTATTGGCAAACCTGGTGGTTTCCACAACAGGAACTGATGCTGATTACGTGTTAAAATTGATTGATGTTTATCCGGAGGATGAACCAAACCCGAATCCTAACCCTAAAAATTTGGTTATGGGTGGTTACGAGATGTTGGTACGAGGCGAAATTATGAGAGGAAAATACCGCAACAGCTTCGAAAAACCTGAAGCCTTCATACCTGGAGAAATCACAAAAGTTAACTATCCACTTCCAGATGTAGCACATACTTTTAAAAAAGGGCACAAAATTATGATTCAAATTCAAAATTCGTGGTTTCCGTTAGCTGATCGAAATCCACAGAAATTTATGGATATTTATCAGGCAGAGCCAAGTGATTTTCAAAAAGCAACGCACAGAATTTATCATGATGTAAATAATAGTTCGTTTATTACGGTTTCGGTTTTAAAGTAGAACTAAAAAACCACCCCCAGCCCCTCCTTGAAAATAAGGAGGGGAGCTCCGTTCATCAGCCGGGATTAATATTAAATTATAGCAAAAGGAAACTAACTCTAATCATCGCAAAAAAAAATAACCCACTGTCCAACTCCCCTCCTAATTTAGGAGGGGTGGGGGTGGTTAAATAACTATAAAAAATGAAAAAAATACTCGCAATTTTAGCTATTGCGCTAAGCGTGGCAAGTACCCAAGCTCAAATGCTTGGCAAAAATCAGGTAAACTCAAGAGCAGACAGTTTACGTGGAACGCTTACACCACTTCGTACCTGTTACGACATTAACTATTACCATTTAGATATTAAAATTGATATTGATCAAAAATCAGTTGCCGGAAGTAATGAATTTGCTTTTACTGCGATGCAGGATTTCACCAAATTACAATTCGATTTATTTGATAATTTAAAAGTTGAAAAAGTGGTTTACAATGGCGCTGATCTTAAATTCTCAAGAGAATATAACGCTGTTTTTGTTAGCTTCCCTAAAACCATCAAAAAAGGAAGTAAAGACAAGTTCACTGTTTTTTACTCCGGAAATCCGCGGGTGGCCAAAAATGCACCCTGGGACGGCGGTTTTATCTTCAAGAAAGATTCAGCGGGCAACCCATTTGTTTCTGTAGCCTGTCAGGGACTTGGCGCCAGCGTTTGGTGGCCAAATAAAGATCATCAAAGCGATGAGGTAGACAGCATGCTGATCAGCATCAGCGTGCCCAATACCTTGCAGGAAGTTTCAAACGGTAGATTAAGAAACACGGTAGATCAACCGAATGGTTACAAACAGTATAACTGGTTCGTATCCAATCCCATCAATAATTATGATGTATCCTTTTATATCGGGAAATATGCACATTGGACGGATAATTTCGATGGCGAAAATGGAAAACTGAGCATTGACTATTGGGCTTTGCAAGTGGATAGTGCTAAGGCTCGTCCACATTGGGATGCCGATGTAAAACCGATGCTTAAGTGCTTCGAATATTGGTTTGGACCTTATCCCTGGTATAAAGATGGCTACAAATTGGTACAAGCACCACATCTGGGCATGGAACATCAAAGTGCAGTAGCTTATGGCAATCAATTCAAAAAAGGTTATTTAGGCAGAGATCTGAGCGGAACGGGCCATGGTTTGAAGTGGGATTTCATTACTGTTCACGAGAGCGGACATGAATGGTTTGGCAACAATATTACCACAAAAGATATTGCTGATATGTGGGTACATGAAGGTTTTACCAATTACTCTGAAACACTATTTACAGAATGTACAGATAGCAAAGCATCAGCAGATGAATATGTGATTGGCATCAGAAGAGGTATTAGTAATGATATTCCAATCATCGGGCCTTATGGCGTTAATAAAGAGGGTTCTGGCGACATGTACCCAAAAGGTGCCAATTTAATTCACAACATCCGCCAATTGATTAATAATGATGAAAAATTCAGACAGATTTTGCGTGGCCTGAATAAAACTTTCTACCACAAAACGGTAACCACGGCTGAAATTGAGAACTACATTGCGAAACAAAGTGGATTAAAACTCGATAAAGTCTTCGACCAATACCTGCATTATACAAAAATTCCAGTATTGGAATACAAAATTGATAAGAGTTTGCTTTCTTATCGTTGGATAACAGATATAAAAGGCTTTGATATGCCAGTGAGGGTAACTTTAAAAAATGGCACTTATTCCTTAATTAAGCCAACAAACGATTGGAAAACAATAAAAGTTGATGCCAGTGTAAATATGGAGAACTTCAAAAATGATCCTGCATTTTACATCAATATTAAAAAGGGATAAGCTATTTCGAAGTTCGAGGAATATAAGAATAGCATAGTAGGAAAAATTCGTAAAATTTTCCTACTGATGCAACTTTTCAATAAAATGATCGTCTTATAAAAAACTCAATGATTACACTTTTTAAGGCCATCCTTAAATTTTACAATTTTATACCTATGAAAAAATTATTCACACTCTTATTTACTGCATTAACGCTTTCTACAAGTATAAATGCGATTGCAGAAGAACAAATCAATATCAGTTCATCAAAACATAGCGATGATGACAGAGAAGTTAGAAATTTTAACGGCATTGCTTCTGCAGGGCCAATAAATGTTGTTGTTACGTTGGGCAGCAAAGAAAGTTGCCGATTGGAAGGAGATGCTGAAGCTATTGCAAGTATCATCACAGAAGTTAAAGGAAATGTGCTGATTATCCGTCCTCAAAATAGCGTGACCAGTTGGTCTAGAAAATACGAAGGAAAAAAAATAACGGCTTACGTATCCGCAAGAGAATTGGCAAGTTTAACCATGAGTGGTTCTGGAAATATGGTGGTTAACGGAAAAATCAGCATGACTGATTTAACAACTACCGTGAGTGGTTCTGGAAGCATCAAGGCAACTGCAGATGTTGATCATTACAACGGTGTAATTAGTGGCTCAGGCTCACTAAATATCACAGGAAGTGCCGATCGTGCAAAAGTAGTGATCAGTAGTTCAGGTGCTTTTGAAGGAAAAGGCCTTTTAGTAAACGATTTAACCACCACCATTAGTGGCTCAGGAACAGTTAATATCAAGGCAGATCAATCGATCAGAGCAGTAATCAGCGGATCGGGAAGCGTAAATTATTCTGGAAATGCTACTGTAGATAAAACCATTATTGGTTCTGGAAGAGTTAGAAAAATTTAGGTAATAAACATTTATATCAACGCCTCGGAGAAATTCGGGGCGTTTTTTTTATCTAAATTATTAATAATGGAAGGTGTTGAGTACAGAGATGATAACCTTATATTAGTTATGATAATTATATAATGCTAATCCTACATCTAATATATGATCGAAATCAAATTCAGTAAGAATAAGCTCGTTACGGGAGTTTTAATTAACCTGGCATTTATTATTGGTTTATTTTTCATCACAATATATGCTGAGAATTCATATAAACCAATCAGCTTATTCTTGATTTTTATATCGGCACACATCATGATTTTCCATCAAATAAAATCTTATCGCCATTGTAAAAAGAATTTATCTGGTGTTAACATTGATGAAAATGGAATTTTAAACAACACCCAAAATACACCTGTTTTTATAGAATGGAAAGAAATTAAAAGATTCAGCAATGGGTATTTTCGAGCTCAAAATCAAATTTTTATTGAAACGATAAATCAGGATCAATACAATCATATTAAAAGGAATTTCTATTTAACCTGCTTTAACAAAATAGGATTGCTTTTTAGATCGAAACCTGACTTACTATGGATTGATGTAAATTTACTCAACATTAAAGAAGATGAATTATTAAGTTTACTTCGTTCTGAATTAGCAGATTATCAAAAACCTCAATATTAAAACCATGAGTATTAATCCAACAGTTGATGTCTTTTTTACTACCGCAAAAAAATGGCAGAAAGAAATGCTGCAATTGAGAAAAATCCTTCTCGACTGCGGTTTAACGGAAGAATTAAAATGGAGCAAACCCTGCTATATCTTTCAAGGAACTAACATTATTGTTATACAAGGCTTTAAAGATTACTGTGCACTATTGTTTTTCAAGGGTATGTTAATGAGCAATCCTAACGGCATTCTTGTAAAAACTGGAGAAAACACACGTGTTGGTCGCCAGATTCGATTTACAAATGTGGAAGATATTATTGAAATGGAAGCGGTTTTAAAAATGCATATTTTTGAAGCCATTGAAATTGAGAAGGCTGGATTAAAAGTAGAAGCACCTAAAACTGAAGAATTAAATATTCCCGAAGAATTTCAATCAAAACTAAATGACATCCCCAATCTAAAAGTTGCTTTTAACGCCTTGACTCCTGGCCGCCAAAGAGCTTACAATATTTATTTCTCAGCACCGAAACAGTCAAAAACCAGAATTTCAAGGATAGAAAAATATATGCAGAATATTCTTAGCGGAAAAGGTTTAAACGACTGAAATAATCGTTAAAACTGAAAGCCAATTACGGTTAAATTCTCTATGTAATTTATTTTCTGACTTGCTTTATCGAACTCATCGTAGCCCGTGGTATGAACCTGTGTCAAATTAGTCGCTCCGAATTTGGTTGAATTTTGTAGGTAAATATGCTTCCAGACATAGAATTTCAGTCCTATTTTAGCAGATACGCCATAACCAGAAATGCTAAAATGGTTATTTCTCCCTAAGCCGAAAAGATGGGCTTCCGTTCTTGGAACCATTAATCCACCTCCAATACCAGTTTCTAATGTTAGAGAAGTATTTCCGCTTGGTGCAACCCAAATATCATCATAACGTTCTAATTCTACGTTAGCGTAGTTGAAACCATCTGTATGCTCGTAGGTTAACATGCTCTCTTTAACATTGATGGTTTGCCCGTTGTAAGTTCCTGCCAATGCACCTGTTGGCACGTTTTCAGGCGTAATATTGGCTCCAATGGTTCCCGTGATGGCAACTGTTTGCGGAATATCCATCACGTATTTCATATGATCCCAACCAACGGAAATACTATAATTATCTTTAATGAAATAACCTACACGAATATTATATTGTGGAACGGTAATTAAACTCGGGTTTAAGTAATTCCAACTTAATTTCGACTGTCTGTCGTGAGCTGCAACATCATGCAAAGTGAAATCGTAATTCGGCCCCTGAAATCGAATATCGCTTTTGCCATACCAGGAATTATTATAACCCCAATGGAAGTAAAAATCTCCTTTTCGGGAGAAATTTCTTTTATTTTCTGGATTGAATAAACTTTTTGAACTAGGCGTATTATTGATAGACGAAGTTTTTACCTCTTGTGCTTGCATCCGCTTGCCAAACAAGAGTGCTAAAAATAGGATCGAGAATTTTTTCACGCGGCAAATTGAGTAAAAACCTCAATCAATTACAACATCTTTAACATTTTGTAATCGCTCATATTCAAAAAATGACTTTAAAACATTAATATGATATTAGAACCTGGTATAAACTGCAAGTTGAACAATACTATTATTGGTATGGCCTATGGTGGTCTTAATGGCTTGGTTCATGTACCCTACTTCCAAATCTACCTTTTTGGAGAAACGATATCCTGCTGCCAGGTAAAGTCTGTTTTGATCAAAAACACTATTGTTAAGTTTATCTTTATTTTGAAAATTCAAAAAAACCTCATTCTGCAACGCCACAAAAGCACCTTTATCAAATGAAGCTTCTGCTTTTTGTAATGGCTGAATTAACCTAAAAAAATACCTGAATCTTTGAGCAAAGATATGCTCATCACTTCCAGGCTGCACCAATGAGCGTTCGATAAATCTTTGTTCTAATCGTAAGCGATGGCTGGCAAAAACAGACTTAATTTTGTGGTTTAAAATATATTGTTCCCAGATTCGATGCTCATTTGCTGTTCGGTTTAAAATTATATCAGGACTTACATCTATCAGATCAAATTCTGGGTTATAGGTTTGTGTTAACAAATAACCTAACGTTATATTTTGCTTGCTATTGATGTAGTAAGTAATTCCTGGTCTAAATAACATATTCCTCACATGCTTTATATCATCTGAAGAACGTAATTGGAAATCGAGATGCAAACCCCATTTTTCATTAAATTTAGTATTGTTTACAAACATGAACCACCCTGAATTTTGATATTGCGTTTGGGCTGAAAGCTTTCCTAACGCCATGAAAGAAATCATGGTAAGTAATAATATTTTTCTCATAAAATGATCATCCGGTTTATCTGTGTGCTGCTAAATTAACGGAAAATTAACAATGAGCCTATTAAATTCGAGAATTGGCCTTTTATCCCCTAATGTTTTTTGAACCCTGCAACCTCAAATAGTTATACCATTTAGCCATTTAAACGGGATAGCAGCGGCAGCCTCCGATATTTTAATCGGAGCTATAGCGTATAGCCCGAAGAAATTCAAATAAGGCATCTGCATTAGCTTTTTCTAATAGCGCTTTTAACCGCTATGAAATCTGCTTTATTAAAATTTCATTTAGCGGTAAGGAATTAAAAATTTATCTTCGTTAAAGATTTGGCTTTTACTAAGAGTCTATTTCAATATTACAAAACGTAAAACAAGATCAAAATGATTATTGAACCGAGAATGAGGGGCTTTATTTGTTTAACTGCACACCCTGATGGTTGCGCTCAAAACGTAAAGAACCAAATTGAATATGTTAAATCAAAAGGTGCTATTAACGGACCTAAAAAAGTATTGGTAATTGGCGCATCAACAGGTTTTGGCCTGGCATCTCGCATTACTGCTGCTTTTGGCTCTGAGGCTGCTACAATTGGGGTGTTTTTCGAAAAAGCACCATCGGCGGGCAAAACAGCATCACCAGGCTGGTACAATAGCGCTGCTTTTGAAAAAGAAGCTCATGCTGCAGGTTTATATGCCAAAAGTATCAATGGCGATGCTTTCTCAAAAGAAATTAAAGCAAAAACCATTGAATTAATCAAAGCTGATCTTGGTCAGGTAGATTTAGTGATTTACAGTTTGGCTTCTCCGGTTAGAAAACATCCTGACACTGAAGTTTTGCATAGATCTACGCTAAAACCTATTGGCGGCACATATACCAACAAAACTGTAGATTTTCATACCGGTAACGTTACGGAAATTTCGATTGAACCAGCAACTGAAGAAGATATAGAACATACAGTTGCCGTGATGGGCGGCGAAGATTGGGCGATGTGGATTGATGCTTTAAAAGCTGAAAACCTGTTGGCTGAAGGCGCTACAACTGTTGCATATTCTTACATCGGCCCTAAATTAACCGAGCCAGTTTACCGCAAAGGAACTATTGGCCGTGCCAAAGATGATTTAGAAGCTACTGCCTTTACCATTGCTGATAAATTGAAAGATATTGATGGAAAAGCATACGTATCGGTAAACAAAGCATTGGTTACACAAGCAAGTTCTGCTATTCCTGTGATTCCATTATACATTTCATTGTTGTATAAAATAATGAAAGAAGAAGGTATCCACGAAGGTACAATAGAGCAAATTCAACGTTTATATGCAGAACGTTTATATACTGGCAGCGATGTTCCTGTTGATGAAAAAGGAAGAATTAGAATCGATGATTGGGAAATGAGAGACGATGTACAAGCTAAAGTTGCTCAACTTTGGGAAGAAGCTACAACTGAAACTTTACCTGCGATTGGAGATTTACCTGGCTACCGTTCAGATTTCTTAAGTTTATTTGGCTTTGAGATTGATCAAGTTGATTATCAAAAAGAAGCAAATGAAGTGGTAGAAATTGAGGGTTTGGTAGATTAGCTGTTACATTGAGCTTGTTGAAACACATTCAAAAGTTCTTCGACAAGCTCAGAATAACATTATCATAAAATTGCGCTCGTTTCTAACGAGCGCATCAATAGCCAAACGATTGTATCGTTTAACATTTTACGCGGCTGGCTGTTTAGCCAGCCGTTTTTTATATCCAATAAAAATGAATTTCGATTTACAACCCATATTAACCAACGACCTAATTGATATATTTCCATTACAGTCGGATGATTTTGAAAAACTTTATGGAGTAGCATCAGACCCGCTACTTTGGGCACAACATCCAAACAAGGACCGCTACAAACCTGAAGTTTTCAAGAATTTTTTCAAAGGTGCAATGGAATCAAAAGGTGCTTTTATTATTTATGACAAAAAAACGGGCGATGTGGTTGGAAGTTCGAGGTATTACGATCTCAATGTAGAAGATAGTTCCGTTGCCATAGGCTACACATTTGTTGGTCGCGATTTCTGGGGAAGAGGGCATAATACAGCGTTAAAAGAATTAATGCTAAATTATGCTTTTCAGTTCGTGAATAAGGTAATTCTCCACATTGGTGCTACAAACTTTCGCTCACAAAAGGCCGCCGAGAAATTGGGAGCTGTAAAAATTAACGAAATAGAGGTAGCTTAACAATTAAATATATATGGCTAAATCTCAGGCAACATACAGTAAAAAAGAGAACGAAAAAAAACGATTAAAAAAACAAAAAGACAAACAAGAGAAAAAAGAAGAGCGTCAATCTAATGCAAAAAAAGGATTAGCACTTGAGGAAATGTTTGCATACGTTGATGAAAATGGTAACATCTCGTCTACTCCACCAGATCCGAAAAAGAAAAAAGTATTCAACATTGAGGATGTTCAAATTGGTATAACCAGACAAGAAGACATTATCGACGAAAATCCGGTTAAAAAAGGAACAGTTACCTTCTTCAATGATAGCAAAGGTTATGGTTTTATTAAAAACACTGAAACCCAAGATAGTATTTTTGTTCATGCTAATGGTTGCGTAACGCAAATTAAAGAAGGCGATAAAGTTACTTTCGAAGTAGAAATGGGCCAAAAAGGACCAACTGCTGTTAAGGTTTCTAAAGTTTAGTTTTAACTCTCGGCGCCCAAAAAACTGGGTACATAAAAATATTGCAGAACTTTCTGCTGCGCAAGGTTTTATAATCATTTATAATTCCGTCTATTTAAGCATAAAACCTAGCGCATATTTTTTCTTTCTTCATCATCTATTTTCTAGAAAATCAGGTTTCGGTGTGCTTGGGCGTGTTCAGTCCCGCCATTTGCTTTACTTCGTGCTCGCTCCTGTCGGGTTTAAGTGGCCAGATCATCGTCCTTTTTTAAAGCGCAAAGCCCCAAAAAACTAAAATAATTTAATTGGAGCAAAATTGTATTTATTTAAATGACAAGCTTGCTTAATTTTTTAATAGCAACACAACACGTTATTAATAAGCCCGATAGCAGTGAAAAGCCCACAGCGCAGCGAGGACTTGAAACAAATAGCGGGACGGATTTTTCCATTAATTTTCTACTTTCATTTTCAAAAAGATAAAAATTTTAACATTTCGGTGTGGAATTTGTACATCACGCACATCATAACAGCACACACAAAGAAAATAGAATTATGAAAAAGTTAATAGCAATTGCACTCGTTGCATTTTTAGGCCTTTCATCGGCAATGGCACAACAGGTAGATTTACGTAGAAAAATTAGCGTAAGTGGTTCAGCAGAAACTGAAGTGACACCAGATATTATTTACATCAGTATTTCACTTAAGGAATACTTAAACGGGAAGAAAAAGGTTGAAATTACAGAATTGGAAAAACAACTTTATGCAGCTGTACAAAAAGCAGGAATTGCGAAAGAAAATTTAACCATTAGCAATTTAAGCAGCTGGAACTATGCTACAGAGAAAAAGAAAAATCCTGATTTTTTAGCGAGTAAACAATATCGTCTGAAAGTAGCAGATTTAAATAAATTTAATGCCATTATCGAAGCTATCGATGCGAAAGGCATTGCGAATACCAACATTGAAAGTTATGATTACTCGAAAATAGAAAGTTTGAAAAAAGACTTAAAAATTAAAGCATTATTAGCTGCAAAAGAAAAAGCGACTTACATGGCTGAGGCTTTAGGAAACAAATTAAACGGCGTGATTGAAATACAAGATGGTGGCGACAATATTATACAGCCTGTTTACAGAAACTACATGATGAAAGCCGAAATGGCCGATTCAGGTGCTGCTCCAGAGATAGACTTTAAAAAGATTAAGTTGAATTTCACAGTAAATGTAGTTTTTGAGATCAGATAATAATTTTAACATTTAAAATAACCCATTTTAAAACCTACCAGAAACATTTTGGTAGGTTTTTTGTTAGGTAGACATCGAAACACTAAAAATTTAAATATTATGAAAAAATTCGTTTACACTTTAGCACTTATCTTCACATTAGGGATTAGTTTCAACTCGGCACAAGCGGCTAATAAACCAGCTAAGAATCCAACAGAACTAACAGCTGAGCAATCTGCACAATTAGAAAGAATTAAAACCCGTGTGGAAGAAATTAGAGACATGGATAAATCTAATTTAACAAGAACAGAGCGTAAGGCATTACGTAGCGAATTGAGAGAGCTGAAAGGTCAGGCTCGTGCGGTTTCTGGTGGTGTTTATTTATCAGTTGGTGCAATCATCATCATCATTTTATTATTGATTTTGATTCTGTAATCAGAAAAACATTACATCTATCTATAAAAAACAAAAAGCTTTGCAGTGATGCAAAGCTTTTTTTATGGGTTAAGAAAATACCTCTCCCTATTAACGAAGCGGGTTTTATGTATTGTCTGTACTTCCCTCTCCTTGAGGAGAGGGATTGGAAGTTTGAAGCCCTACTCCTACCGCTCGCAGGGAGAGGTTTTTTAATCAATCAGATCAAAACCTGTATATTTCACTAAAGCCTCCGGAATTATAATCCCGTTTTCGGTTTGATAATTTTCTAAAATTGAAGCCACTATTCGCGGTAATGCTAATGCACTTCCGTTTAGTGAATGCGCCAATTGTGCCTTACCTTCTTTACCTTTAAAACGAAGCTTTAAGCGGTTGGCCTGGTAAGTTTCGAAATTGGAAACTGAAGAAACTTCTAACCAACGTTCTTGCGCTGCACTCCAAACTTCCATATCATATGTCATAGCAGAGGTAAAGCCCATATCGCCGCCGCAAAGGCGTAAAACACGGTAATGCAAACCCAGTTCCTGCAATAATGATTGAACGTATTGGCTCATTTCCTCTAACGTTTCGTAAGACTTATCCGGATGTGTAATCTGAACAACCTCAACTTTATCAAATTGGTGCAAGCGATTTAAGCCACGCACATGAGCGCCATAAGAACCCGCTTCTCTACGAAAACATGGTGTGTAAGCGGTATTTTTAATCGGTAAATCTTCCTCTTTAACAATTACATCACGATATAAATTGGTAACCGGAACTTCCGCCGTTGGAATCAAATATAAATCATCAACAGTTGAATGATACATTTGTCCTTCTTTATCTGGCAACTGCCCGGTTCCAAAACCCGATGCAGCATTAACCAAATGAGGCACTTGCATTTCTTTATACCCAGCAGCAGTTGCATGATCTAAAAAGAAATTGATTAAAGCACGTTGTAACCTCGCTCCTTTTCCTTTATAAACAGGGAAACCTGCACCGGTTATTTTTACACCTAATTCGAAATCGATAATATCGTATTTGGCAGCCAACTCCCAATGTGGCAATGCTTTGGTTGGTAATTCTGCTGGTGCGCCGTGTAAGTAAACCACTTCATTTTCTTCGGCAGTAGATCCCTTAGGCACTAAATCGTATGGCAAGTTTGGCAACTGAACAATTGCATTAAATTGAGCAGTTTCCAGCTCGTTTAACTTTTCTGTTAAATTTTTAATGTTTTCTTTGTGTGACGCTGTTTGGGCTTTAATAGCCTCAGCTTCTTCTTTTTTGCCGGCACGCATTAAATCGCCAATTTGCTTGGCGGCTGCATTTGCTTCTGCGGAAATGTTATCTAAAGAGGTTTGAGTGGAACGACGATCTTCATCAATTTTAATGATTTCATCTACTAACTCAGGTTGTTTAAAGTTACGCACACTTAAACGTTCTAAAACTTTCTCTCTATTTTCACGGATATAGTTAACTTGCAGCATTATTTAATTTTTTTACAAAGATAAGATTGAATTACGAATTACGAGTTACGATTTTAGATTTTTATGCCTATGGTCAATCAGATCTGCAAATAGAAATTTCAAATTTAACTGCACGTATGGCAATCATGATTCGGAAATCTAAAATCTAAAATCAAATGGGCAAACTATTTCTCGTACCTACGCCAATAGGCAATCTGGAAGACATGACCTTTAGGGCGATCCGGATTTTGAAGGAATGTGATTTAATACTGGCTGAAGATACCCGAACAAGTGCACCTATGCTGAAACATTTCGGTATTGATAAACGTGTTTTTTCTCATCATCAGCATAACGAACATAAGGCAACCTCAGAAATCATTAAGTTTTTACAAGAAGGACAAAAAATCGCTTTGATTTCAGATGCTGGAACGCCTGCTATTTCAGATCCTGGTTTTTTCCTGGTTCGCGAAGCGATAAAAAATGATATTCCGGTAGAGTGTTTACCAGGTGCCACAGCTTTTGTGCCTGCTTTGGTTAATTCGGGTTTACCCGCTGATGCCTTTTGTTTTGAGGGATTTCTGCCAGTAAAAAAGGGCAGACAAACAAAATTTAAAAAGTTAGCCGAAGAAGAGCGTACCATTATACTTTACGAAAGTCCACACCGTTTATTAAAAACTCTGGAAGAATTTTCTCAATATTTAGGAACCGACAGGCAAGCATCAGTGAGCAGAGAATTGACTAAAATGTTTGAGGAAACCGTTCGCGGAACGTTGGTAGAAATAAAATCACATTTCGAGCACAATACTTTAAAAGGAGAATTTGTAATTTGCATTGCAGGGAAAACCGCAACAAAGAGTAAAAACAAATACGATGAAGTAGAAGATTAGCATCTTTAAATTAACAATAATCAACTTTAAATAACATTATGATTAGCATAGATAGATTTTTAAGTGACGAGCAAGACCCAAAAGCGGTTGAGAAAGTGATCGGAAAACTTAACGACCTTTTAACTACTGGCGAAGAAATTTTATATTTAGCAGTACAAAAAAAACCTGCTGTAAACTTATTACCGGATAGTATTGCAGTGACCAACAAACGTATTTTTTACTGCGAGCCTGGAAATCTGGGTTTAACCATGAATTTTAAAGACATTTCCTTAAAAAACATTAAAGAGGTTTCCTTTAAAGAAGAGTTATTCGGTTCTAAATTTATTTGTGTGCCACAAACGGGCGAAAATATTGTTACCGAATTTATTCCCAAAACACAGGCAAGGAAATTATACCAGGCGGCGAACGAACAGTTGGAGGATCATAAAGAAACTCTGCGCCAGCAAAAACTGGAAGAAGATAGAGCGGCTGCACCAGCTCAGCCAGCACCTCAACCTTTTGCAGATTTCACATCAATCGAATCTCCTGCTCCTATAGTAGAACCTGAGCCGATTCAAATTGCTGAAGTGATAGAAGAGCCAGAAGATGAAACTACTTTGAAATTACGTAAACTTAAAACTTTGTATGATAAACACTTGATTACTCAAGAAGAATACGAAGCTAAAAAAGGAGCTATTTTAGATAGTTTATAAGATTGGGGAATAGTGAATGGGAAATAGTTAGTAGGCAACATTTTAATCTGTTAAAGAAACTGGCAGTGGAAGATATCTTAAAACTATCTTTTTTAAAGAGCGGAAATAGTGAATAGCTTTGCAACTAATGTCACTTTACTATTCTCTATTTCCAATTCTCTATTTGTTATTTCCATTTTCAATCTCCCTTATTTGCTTTTCCAATAATATGCAATGAACAAAAAACAATCTTACCTTCTCGCCCTTTTAAGCGCATTTTTACTTTGGCTGGCTTGGCCTCCAATGCCTTTCACAACACCACTACTACTCATTGCATTAGTACCTTTGTTTATTGGGCTTAATTCGATTTTTGAAAGCGATTTAAAGAAGAGAGGAAGAAGGGTTTTTCTTACAGCCGGCCTCACGTTTCTTTTATGGAATACAGCATCCACTTATTGGGTATATAATGCGATCAAAGCCTATAACGGACCTTTCGTTGCCATTCCTGTTTCATTAATTCCTTATGGCTTGGGCGCCTTTCTAATGACGAGCGCTTTTTGGCTATTTTATAGACTGAGTAGATACACAAACAAAAATATAGCCTACCTTGGGCTTGTTGCTTTTTACATAGCCCTGGAGTATTTACAACAGACCTGGGATTTAGCTTTCCCCTGGATGACTTTAGGAAATGGCCTGGCTGGCATGCATCAGTTAGCTCAATGGTATGACTACACCGGTATTTACGGTGGCTCACTTTGGATTTTAGCTAGTAATATATTGGCTTTTGAAGCTTACAAAAAACTCAAATCACAAACAGGATATCTCAAATTCAGAGCGATTGGAATCTGGGGCGCAGTAGTGATCATTCCAATGGGCATATCACTCACAAAGTATTTTTCTGCCGAACAACAAGGCACTCCCAGTAATGTCGTAATTGTACAACCCAATATCGATCCTTATAAAAAACTTAGCGATATTCCTCCTTCCCAGCAAATTCAGATATTAACGCATTTGTCTGATTCATTGGCGCAACCCAATACAGAATATTTCATTTGGCCAGAAACAGCATTACCAATTTATGCCGATGAAGATAAAATCAGAACCTATCCTGAGATTACTGATCTGCAGCTTTTTTTAGATAAATACAAAAATAGTTCATTGATTACAGGTATAGAAACTATAAAAATCTATCCAGATAAGCGAACAGTTTCTGCCAAATATGACGAACCTACCAAACAATATTGGGATAATTTTAACACTGCAATGCAGTTGGAAAACTCAGCAAATATTCAATTTTACCATAAGTCAAAATTAGTACCAGGTGCTGAAAAAATGCCCTTTCCTAAGGTATTTTCTTTTATGGATGGTATTTTCTCTGAACTCGGGGGTAGTGTAAGCGGTTGGGGCTGGCAAGAAAAACCCAGTGTTTTATACGCTCAAAGTGGTATTGGTGCGGCACCTGTAGTTTGTTATGAAAGCTTGTGGGGAGATTGGATCGGTCAGCAGGTTAAAGATGGCGCACAGTTTATTGCTATTATTACCAATGATGGATGGTGGGGAAATACCTCGGGCAAAGATCAGCATGAATTGTATGCAAAACTAAGAGCCATCGAAACCCACCGGGATGTTGCCAGGTCTGCAAATACAGGTATTTCTTGTTTTATCAATCAACGTGGAGATGTAACACAAAACACCAAATGGTGGACCAGAACAGCATTAAAAGGCGACATCAACCTTAACGATGAAATAACCTTTTACGTAAAAAGTGGCGATGTAATTGCCAAATTATTATCTGCAATGGCAATTATTTTAGCTTTAATTATTCCGTACAAAAAATGGATAAAGAAATAACTTATCATAAAAACTATACTTGGGGTTTCCTCTTGATCATGCTGGTTTTAAATATTGCATTTGATCAAATTTCTAAATTTATTGTTCGTATTGAGATTTCAGATTATGAACACATTGTGTTGATTAAAGATTTTTTTACCCTTACTAAAGTAGAAAATAGTGGTGCATTCTTAAGCTTGGGCGATAATATGCCGTATATTTTCCGGTTGATTATTTTGACAGGCTTACCCTTATTATTTTTAGGTTATGGCCTATATTACCTTTTTTCGAAACCTAACCTACCAAGCAGTATGCAAATTGCTTTATGCTTTTTGATTGGTGGTGGAATAGGCAATTTGTACGATCGAATTGTTCACGGCTCAGTAACCGATTTCATGCACATGGATTTCCACATTTTTGAAACAGGGGTATTTAACATTGCAGACATTTCGATTATGATTGGAGTAGGTATATTGCTTATCCAATCTTTTAAAAGTACAAGAACGACAATTGAATCAGACCCAACAGAAAATGCAAGTGATAAACTTCATTAATTGTTAACGAATAATTGCATTCTATATACAAACATTAGGTTATATTTATTGTTAGAAATCTAATCTCAACAAAAAATAAATTTAACATGAAAAGAAATGCAACAGCCGTATGGCAAGGTTCTATTAAAGAAGGCGCTGGCAAATTAACCACGCAAAGCACCACATTAAATGATACTCAATATTCATTCAATTCTCGTTTTGCTGAGGGTGTTGGTACCAATCCCGAAGAATTAATTGCTGCTGCACATGCAGGCTGCTTTACCATGAAACTTTCAGCTAACTTAGCCGAAGCTGGTTTTACTGCTACAAAACTGGAAACAAAATGTGAAATCAATCTTGATCCATCAAAGGGAGAAATTGTTGAGTCGCACTTAACTTTAACTGCTGAAGTACCTGAATTATCTCAGGAAAAATTTGATGAACTGGTAGCTGATGCAGAAAAAAACTGCCCGATCTCGAAACTATTAAATACATCAATTACTGTTGATGCCACATTAGCATAATGCATAAAAAATTCAGCTTGTTAATCATTTTGACAAGCTGAATTTCAAATCAGATCGAAAGCCCTTGCGTATTTAGATATCTCAAAAGAGGATTTAGTGTTTAATTTCTCGCGAATGTTCCTTCTATGCGTATCAACCGTAGTTGACGAAATGCAAAGCAAATTGGCAATTTCAATCGAACTTTTGCCCAAAGCCATTTCACGAAGAATTGTTTTTTCACGCCTACTTAAACGCAAAAAATCATCATAGTGACTTCTCGAAAAATTGTTTTCTTCCAGATTTCTTTCTGCTTTATTAACCATGTGGTGCATGGCGTCAACCGGTATGGAAATGGTAATGGTCATTAAAGGTTGCTGCGTTTCATTGCGCATAAAAATTTTAATGCTCGATAAATACCAATGCCACTCCTGTGAACCCGGAAATCTGATTTGCTGATAAAAGCTCACGGTTTCATCATCCTGGTTACGTTGCATTAAAGCACCGATTTTAGGTACATAGTCCATTGCATCATCGGCATTGAAATATCTCGCATGATAAATATCGTTTGGCAAGGCGCATATTTCTTCTAAAGTAGCACCTAATTGCTTCAAGCCATTCTCAGACATATAGGCAATAGACCAATCACGAAGATCGTGTATAATAACAACACCTGGCATGTTGTTGAAAGTCGGGATGTGCGCACTAACCTTACTGCACATTTCAGCGGTAAGATTGGGATTAGTAAACATAATAGAGAGATTGGGATGTCAATTACACCGCAATTTACTCATTATTAAATACATGCACAAAGAATATACAATTTATTGACTTATATCAAATGTTTGCCAACTATCGGCATTCTCCGGCCCATTCCAAATGCTTTTGGAGAAACCCGAAGAATTGGAGGTGTTTGATAACGCTTAAATTCTGCAACATTAACCATTTTCAAAATTCTCGTTACCAGTGCTTCATCAAAACCTTGAGCCATAATTGCCTTTGAACCCTTTTTTTGCTCAATATGCTGATACAAGATTTTATCTAAAATATCGTAATCAGGTAAGGAGTCAGAATCTTTTTGATCAGGCCTCAATTCAGCCGAAGGCGGTTTTACAATGGTATTGATTGGGATAATTTCCCTTTCTTTATTGATGTATTTTGCCAATTCAAAAACCTGAGTTTTATATACATCGCCGATTACACCAATTGCACCACACATGTCGCCATATAAAGTACCATAGCCTACCGCACACTCGCTTTTATTTGAAGTGTTTAGTAAAATATAACCAAATTTATTGCTCATCGCCATATTGATAATACCGCGAATACGGGCCTGAATATTTTCTTCGGCGAGATTAAAGGGCAAGCCTTTAAAAGCTGGCTCCAGGATATTGTCGAAAGCTTCTGCAACTTCTTTAATTGGAATGATTTCATGCAGGCAGCCAATATTGTTTACCAAATCCAGTGCATCCTGTACAGAATGATCGGATGAAAACTTTGAAGGCATTAAAACCGACATCACATTTTCTGCCCCTAATGCACGACATGCCAAAGCACAAACCACCGCCGAATCAATCCCGCCAGACAAGCCCAAAACTGCTTTTTTGAAACCCGATTTATTGAAATAATCTTTTATTCCTAAAATTAAGGCATTATGAATTTGCTCAATATCTGTTAATCGTTCAGGTTGAGGATATTTATTGCGCACATTTTCCACTTCAGCCAAATCAAATACCTGAAGATCTTCCTCAAAATATTTCATTTCAGCCTTCATTGTTCCATCGGCATCAAAAACCAATGAACCGCCATCGAATATAATTTCGGTTTGCGCACCAACCTGGTTTACATAAAAAACTGGTAGATTGTATTTTTTAGCGTTATCTGCTAAAACCTGAATCCGTTCATCATCATGTGTATAAGAAAATGGCGAAGCGGCAATATTGATCATCACATCTGGCTGTTCCTTAATCAATTCATCCATCGGATTTGAAACATACAAAGGATTATCATTGATATTCCACAAATCCTCACAAATGGTTAACGCGATTTTCTTTCCCTTAAAATCGATACATTTAAAACTTGTAGCGGGCTCAAAATAACGATATTCGTCAAACACATCATACGTGGGCAACAACGCTTTTTTAGCAATTGCTTTCACTAAGCCATCTTCAATAAAATAAGCGGCATTAAACAAATCTTTGCCTTGCAGGATATCGTTTCTTATCGGTAAACCAACGATACAGGCAATATCTAAGCAATGTTTGGCAATTTCTTGCGCAGCATTTTCACAAAGTGATATAAATTCATCAAATTCCAGATAATCTCGTGGAGGATAACCACAAATAGCGAGTTCTGCGAACACAACCAAGTCGGCACCTTTTTCTTTGGCCAATTGAATATGTTCGGTTATCTTTTTTGTATTGGTTTCAAAGTTACCAATGTGATAATTAAGTTGTGCAAGCGCTATTTTCATAGTTTATTAATCGAGTATTAAAAATCAGCTATTGTGTGATAGTTTTTAGATTTATTACAAATTAGTAATGACCTCAATGGTAATATAAAAACTGTTAGAAGAATACACCAAAGTTAAGTGCTAAGTAATGACTTCTAACATCTCTACTTTTATCTGAAGTAATATTTGTAAAGCCGTTGTTATAGGTTAACCCTGCCAATATACTTGCATTGCCAGAAATATCAAACTCCCCGCCACCACCAATAATTAAACCAGCACGATAAAATTTTGTGTAGTCTGTTATTTTAAGATTGTCTGCAACAACAGAATTTCCATTTTTAGCATCTTGTTTTGCACTGATGTTAAATGAATTTGAAAGCCCAAACTGGCCATACCAACGCCTTCCTTCATCTTTGACTGTTTTGAGTTTTATAGTTAAAGGCAAATCAATATACTGCATTTTATATTTTAAATCATAAGCGATTGGAACGGGTCCACTGTGATAAGGCGTTACATTGGCTTCTGTACTTTTACCATTTATGGAAGTAATGGTTAAGGCTGTTGCGAAACTATAATTTGGTGCGAAATTAAAATCGCCAATTAGTCCGTAAGAAAAACCTAAGCCTACACCATCTGTTTTTCCCTGCTCGGGCTTAATCCAGCCAATCGTTGGTGTAGCGGTTAAACCTAACCTAAAACCATAATTAGCAACAGGAAAATTTTGCGCCCAAGCACCCATACTTAAAAAAGATAAAATTATAATGGTCGAGATTTTTTTCATGTTTTATGTGATTATATTTGTTGTACATGATGTATAACGTAAAACACAAGCAAATTTATCTATTTTTTCTTTTCGCTGTCGTATTTATTTCCTGCAAGCAAAGTAATCGCCCTGATGTGAGCGATATTAAATTAGATATCAAAATAGAACGCTTTGATAAAGAGCTTTTTGCAGCGAAAAACAAAAATGTAAGTACAACAAACACAGCACTTTCAAATAAATACGGTTTTTTCTACGACGATTACATCCACAAAATGGTTGGCTCTGCAGATTATAGTAATGAAGAAATACTGAGTACATTATTTAAAGATCAGGCTTATACTGATCTAACCAAAGAAGTGGATAGTGTTTATCCAAGTTTAAAGGTGCAGGAAGAAGGTTTAACAGAAACCTTTAAATACATTAAGTATTACTACCCTAAAGCAAAAGTTCCTAATATGGTATCCTTCGTATCTGGTTTTGCTTACCAAATGCCTATTGGCGATAATTATCTGGGAATAGGTTTGGACATGTTTTTAGGCAAGAACAGTAAGTTTTATGGTGCTATAGTACAGAGTGTTCCATTGTATTTATCAAGACGGTTTACGCCTGAATATATTGTTCCACGCGTGGCTGAAACTTATGCACATGAGGAATTATTTGCTGAGCCAGACGAAAACAGAACCCTGTTATCCAAAATGATTTTTCAAGGAAAAATTTTATACTTCTTGGATCAGGTTTTACCAGAGAACATTGCTGACTCGACAAAAATTGGTTATACCGCTGAGCAGTTGCAATGGACTCAAAATTTTGAAGGAGATATTTGGGCATATTTCCTGGAGAATAATTTTCTTTATGAAACTGATTACCAGAAAATTCAGGTCTTTTTATCTGAAGGACCCTTTACGCCAGGATTAGGAGAAAACCGAGAATCAGCACCGAAGCTCGGCGTGTGGACGGGTTGGCAAATTGTAAGAAAATATATGGCTGAAAACCCTAAAATCACATTGCAACAGCTCATGAATGACAATGATGCTCAAAAAATACTCAGTCAATCTAAATATAAACCAAAACAGAAATAACTTTCAGTTGGCAGTTTCCAGTTGACAGCCACGTTATTTAAAAGTTATGGTTATGAACAATTAAACAATAAACTGATTTAAATCGTTTAACATTTATATGAAAGTTGGAATCGTATTATCAGGCGGAGGAATTAGAGGAATTGCCCATTTAGGGATTTTAAAAGCATTCAGCAATTTGGGCATCACTTTTAGCCATATAAGCGGTACCAGCGCCGGTGCGATTGCTGGTGCTTTTTTCGCGGCTGGTATAGATCCAGAAGAAGGGCTGAGTATCTTTTTGAAAACGAAATTATGGCGTTTTGTTCGTCCGGCGGTTGGTTCTTTAGGATTAATCAATATTGAAAACACAGCTCAAATACTGAAAGAATACTTCCCTGAAGATAGTATTGAAAAACTAAAAATACCATTAACCATAGCCGCTGTAAATTTTAGCGAAGGAAGATTGGTTTATTTTACAAGAGGCCCGCTTATTCGTGCTATACATGCTTCAAGCTGCATTCCAGGTATATTTAAACCCATTATGATTGATAGGCAAATGTATGTAGACGGTGGAATTTTAAACAATTTCCCGGTTGAGCCTTTAATGGAAGATTGTGATTTTATCATTGGATCATCATGCAACCATTTAAAGCCGGTTGATAAAATTACGGGTATTACAAACCTTATGGGGCGAGCGGGAATCATGTCGATAAACCACGATATGGAGCGTAAGGTCAAATTTTGCAATGTAATGATTGAGCCTAAAGGTTTAGGAGCCATCAGCACTTTTGATATGAAACGTGCTGAAGATATTTATTGGTTAGCGCACGAAGAGGCATTGATTACCATTAAAAATACGCCGAAGATAAGGGAG
>SEDB01000222.1 GCA_004210715.1 Pedobacter sp. | reverse complement strand
AGCTTTCTCTCAATTTCCTCGAATATATCCATGAAATCATTCTTCAAAATTTCTTTAAAAATTCCCAATTGAAAAGTAAGCGCCTCTAATTGTTTTTCAGTCAAAGTTTCCGGCCACAATCGCATACATATTCTGTTTAAAGCATAACTGATGTTTTCCAGCTTTTGATAACTCAACAAATATTTGCTGCTAATGAAACCTTCCAGAAATTTAAAGAAAACCGATTGGTTTTTCAATCCGCAATGTTCCAGAAAATCGCTCAATGAATCTTTTTGGACAGCAGTTAGTTTTTCATAAAAATTGTTGACCTGAATGAGGTTATGTTCAATGAGCAGGTGATCCAATAAAAGTTCCAGACCAATGTGCGCTAAAAAAGAAGGACGAACCAGGGTGTTTTGTACTATTGGCTTAATTAGATGTTTGAGTTCGGTCGTTTTCTCGAGGAAAAATGTTGAAGAGTGAAAATGAAGATCGACAGCGAGATGTCTTTTCCATCCTTTTAATAGTGCCTCTTCATCTTGATTCCCTAAAAAAAGAAACTCGTTTTTTTGAGGGTAAAGATTGGCTTCTTTTGAGGCATTTTTAATCAAGTCGGGTAAAACGATTCCCATAACCACGTTGGCATCAGTTGTTGATTTATCGAAGTAGAAATGGGACAGGAAGTTCATGGCACAAGTTAATGTTTTCTTTGTTGCTGAAAAACCAAAACCAGTAAATATTGGCAAGATAAAACGTATTGTTTTGTAAACTAATTATTTATAAATTTAATTACCCTAACAAACTGATCATGGCTAACTCGAAAACTTACAGGATACTGTCTTTAGATGGTGGTGGATCCTGGGCACTCATTCAAGTGAAATGTTTGCGGAAACTTTTCGCTGAGACCTTTAACAATCCTGATCCAACGGGGCATGAAGTATTATCAAAGTTCGATTTGATTGCTGCTAACAGTGGTGGTAGTCTGGTGGCTGCTGCTATGGCTGAAAATCTTCGTCTTTCAGAAATTGAAAAAATATTTGGCGATGAAAAACTCAGGAGCAAGGTTTTCTCCAGATTGAGTTTTTGGGAGAAAAGTTTGCTATCCAGCGCAGCCAGATTATTTAAAATAGGTGCTAAGTACGCTACAAAAAGAAAGCATATTGCATTAAAGGAGATTTTACCTAAAATTGCTCAGATTGATTTGATGCATATTCCAGCTCATGTTGCCGTTGATGGCCGGGTTAAAACACAGTTTTTAATCATCGGATATGATTATTACCGAAACAGGGCAGAAATGTTCAGGACAGATTGTGATAGTTTAGCCTCAACATCGGTAATTGAACGTAAGCTTAAGAATTTGCCAGCTGTTGCGCAAAGTCCATCAGATTGTTTGGTCAGCCTTGTGGATGCGATTCATGCCTCCAGCACAGCGCCTGTAAATTATTTTAACGAGCCGGCAACTTTCAAGGTAAATAACAAACTGAAATATTACTGGGATGGTGGCGTAACCGGTAATAATAATCCAATTTTGGCAGCAGTTACAGAGGCCATTTGCAATCGTGAGCAGTATCAGATTGAGCACATTCAAGTACTTTCCATCGGTACAGGTACCGTTTCTCAATTGCAATATGATGAGGAAATTCCTGTAAAATATAACGAGCTAAAAGCCAAACACGAAGCACCTGGATTAATTCAGGATATCCAAAAGATGGGAACAAGTATTTTAAACGATCCGCCGGATACGGCTGCATTTGTAGCTTATATGATTTTAAATTCGTCAATGCCCGCAAAACCTGTGGATTTCATTCGAATGAATCCTGTGTTACGGCCAATGTTGGTTAATGATACAAATGGCAAACACTGGGATTTACCTTCTGGGATAAACAAAGATGAATATGCAGCATTAAATAGGATGGATATGGATGCTGTTGAAGATAAGGAAGTGTCTTTAATCATCAAGCTCTGTGAAAACTGGCTAAATAATTCAGGCGTTCCAAACCAGGCCATTAGAAATGATGGTGCCTTAAACTGCTTAATCGGTCATGCTGATTTCAATACAGCAAAAGCGGATTTTAAAAGCTGGTTTACACTTACCAACTAATTTGCTTTAAACTAAGCTAAAATTTTATCTTTGCACGCACAATTATAAAAGTGTTTGTACAATGACGAATTTTGTTGAAGAATTAAGGTGGCGTGGCATGCTACATGATATAATGCCGAATACTGAAGAGAAGTTAAAAGAAGGTATGACTTCTGGTTATATCGGTTTTGATCCGACAGCAGATTCGTTACATGTTGGCCATTTAACGCAGATTATGACCTTGATTCATTTTCAGAAAGCAGGTCACAAACCATTTGCTTTGGTGGGCGGTGCTACAGGTATGGTTGGAGATCCATCAGGAAAATCTGATGAGCGTAATCTTCAAACTCCGGAAATGATCGAACACAACCTTAAAGGAATGAAAGCGCAGTTGGCTAAATTCTTAAAGTTTGAAGATGGTGGAAATGGTGCGGTAATGGTAAATAATGCCGATTGGTTTAAGGATATGAATCTTTTTACCTTTATCAGAGATGTAGGGAAACACATCACTGTGAACTACATGATGGCAAAAGATAGTGTTAAAAGACGTTTGGAAGGCGATTCTGGCCTGTCTTTTACTGAGTTTTGCTACCAACTGATTCAAGGTTATGATTTTTACCATTTATGGAAAAACGAAAACTGTTTGGTCCAGATGGGCGGATCGGACCAGTGGGGAAATATTGTAACCGGAACAGAACTGATTAGAAGAAAAGATGCTGGAACGGCTTATGCCATTACTACCCAACTGATCAAAAAAGCAGACGGTACCAAGTTTGGTAAAACTGAGAGCGGTGCAGTTTGGTTAGATCCTGAGAAAACTTCTCCTTATAAATATTACCAGTTCTGGTTAAATGCATCTGATGATGATGTGAAAAAGTGGATTAGAATTTTTACTTTAAAAACTAGGGAAGAAATCGAAGCTTTAGAGATTGAACATAATGCTGCGCCTCATTTGCGTATTTTGCAGAAAGCTTTAGCGGAAGACATCACGGTTAAAACGCACTCGGTGGAGGCTTTGGAGACAGCCATTAAAACTTCAGAGTTTTTATTCGGAAACGGATCTCTTGAATTTTTGAAAACACTCTCTGAAAAGCAGGTATTGGAAATGTTTGAAGGTATTCCTCAATTTAAAATTTCAAAACAAGAATTGGCAGCTGGGATCGATGCGGCAACCTTATTCGCTGAAAAGGCTTCCGTGTTTTCATCAAAAGGAGAAACCAAAAAACTAATCCAGGGTGGAGGTGTTTCAGTAAATAAAGAAAAAATTACGGATGCTGCTCAGGTATTCAATGCTGAACATTTGATCAATGATCAATTCATCGTTGTTCAAAAAGGAAAGAAAAACTATTTCTTACTGATCGCTGAATAGAATTTTGGATCGCAAAATTTAAAGTCTCAGATTATTCTGGGACTTTTTTGCTATTGTACCAAAAGATTGCAACCCCTGATATCGGCATTGTCGAATCTGCCTAAAACTTCAAAACTCCCATCTGAATTTATTCTACCCAAATCTTGCGTAGCGATAAATGAACAAGAGTTTACATTGGCTAAATCAATGACATTAATGCCGCCTGTTTTCCCGTTTTGAATTAGCGATAGTGGATCGTTTGTATCTCTAATTAACACTTCCATCCATTTGGGGCAGTTAAAAATACCATTTCCTAAAGAGTAAGCTTGAGAAAGTAATTCAGTCATTCCGTATTCGCTGTGAATGGAGCTCACGCCAAATCCATTGGTTAACTGCTCATGCAACTCTTCACGAACCATTTCTTTACGCTTACCTTTCATTCCGCCAGTTTCCATTACAATCAATTCAGGAAAATCAATGTCATATTGCTCAATAAGCAAAATTTAGAAACATCTCCATAAAATGAATCGAAAGCCTGAAGATAACTCCGTTCGTATAGTTTAACATCGGTAACATGGTGGCTACTTTGCACCATGCCCGTG
The DNA here is from genome assembly GCA_004210715.1 of Pedobacter sp. GTDB lineage: Bacteria > Bacteroidota > Bacteroidia > Sphingobacteriales > Sphingobacteriaceae > Pedobacter. Next base: position 1,672 of record SEDB01000222.1, on the reverse strand, counting down.
GTGCCCGAACTGCTAAACGTAACCTCAACTGAATCTTGATTGCTCAATACCCGGTGGGTTTTAAAGAAACTGATAGGTAAAAATGGAATCTGAGTGATATGCTCAATTTTTTCCGTGTCAATTTTTAAATGATGGATATAATCTGCATAAACCTGACAGTTTTTCACCTGATGTTTAAAAATGGAAATCGCACAAGCGTTAAACTCATCAGCGGTTTTAATAGAGAAAATATCTTCTGGTTTCAACATCACGCCGCAAAAGTACGAAGCATTATGCTATTTTCTCGTCAGTTTTTTTAGCAAGCATAGCTATCCTAAAATGGTAACCACAGAAACCACTTATTCCGGCAACCAAACCACTTAAAATTCCTGTTACCAATAGCAATGCCCACCAGATTTTAATGCCAGTCATGACCGCAACCCTGCCCGCAAGCACATTGTCATTGGGCAGGCTTTTGAATAATGCGTAGCCAATCCAGAGTAAAAAGATAGCCAAAAACGATTGCCAGAAAGAGATTTTGCCTGTTTTACCGATAATACCGCAGGTTGCAAAGGAAATTACAATAATTACCCACCATGGTGCGACCATCTGGAGCAAGAAACAAATTATTAATATAACGATGAAAACCATTGTATGCTATTTAGATATTTTTAAACGAGAGATAATTTTTCCAGATTGATCATCTGAACTTTTCATGTAAAACACTATCGCAACTGTATTTAAAGGCTTCATTTACCAAATCAGAAAGTGATTCTTTTTGGTTGGTGTTCACATTATCATACCATTTTGAATTCGGTTCCTTAAGAATCATTTCCACTGTCCGGTCTCTTGATGGATAACGCATCGGAATTCCTTTTACTACGAACTCATCATTCCAGATGTTGAAAGACAAGCGCTTGGTCCATATTTCAAAAACGCTTGCCGCAATTTCATCCGCATCGTAGCGTTTGTTCCATTTGGCCAGATAACTTAAGGCTTCTTTTTGCGTCGCATTAAGGCCTTCGTTATTCAATAAAGGTTCTATTGCAGGAATAAGATTTTGCGCCATGATGCTATAATTATCCGTTTGCATCAATCTGATGCTATCCATCGTAGCCTTACTCATTGCCCCCAAGCGATCATTAATTCGTTTTCCTCTTTCGTAGGGAGAGAATTCCCAATTGATGTAATAAGGATAGCTTTTATCTGTTGAGGATTGATTGGCGGAACTCACAAAACCGCGGGGTGGATTCTTTACCGTTGGGTTTTGATCCGCTGGAATCCAGCCTTGCCAGTCGTAAGCCGGATCAGTTCCGTCTAAAATAAATTTCCCCTGATCTTTCCATTTTAACGGGAATTTGCCATTCGGTGTGATGGCGATATCATTGTCTATGCTAGCGAAAACGAAATTTTGAGCCGGAGCCGTATAATAAGTCAATGCTTTTCTGTAGTCAGCGTAATTGTTGCCACGGTTCAAATGATAGAAAGTCATTAGTTCATTTGATTTTTCATGTGCAATCCACCTCAGTGCATCGCCCACAGGAACATTATCTGCTCTGCCATATTTCGGTTTTTGGAAATAAACAACCGGACCATGATGGGTGTAATAAACCGTATCTATCTCATCTTTATTTCCACGAATTTTGATGGTTTCCAAACGTTTGGTGGTTTTGTTCCATTTATTATTGTACCA
>SEDB01000221.1 GCA_004210715.1 Pedobacter sp. | reverse complement strand
ATAGTAATTTCGCTCGGTGGCGGAGGTAAAGCAACACTTTCTCCTGTTCCCTGGCTTTTGTTACCTTGCTCAATCGTTTCAGAAACCCATTTGAAAAATTGCTTCAAAGTAGAACTATCAGCGGTATCCAAATGAACTACATCTGGTGTTAATTCTTTTAACAGTGCATCATTTGCCGAATGACCGGCAGCGCAGCCCACAATCGCACCAAAGTTTAATGATTTAATTTTAGGAACCATTTCTCGGTACAACTGTAAATCACTTGGTTTGCCATCGGTAAACAAAAACAACAAGGGCTTCCAATCTCCTTTTTGGTTCGCATTACCTTTTATTACATCGTTTTGTACTTTTTCATACAGCATACCTAAGGCCTGACCAGTATGCGTAGGCCCGCTTTGCGGACAAGTAATTTCCGGAAGTTGAAAAGATGCCAGCTCGGTTAAAGAAACGATTTCATTAACTTCACGATCAAAAGTAATCATGGATATCCAGAGCGAATCCAACGCCTGCGCATCTGCCCGTAAGGTATTTACCATTCCACTCAATGCATTGTTCAAAGCCTGGATAGGTTCGCCGTACATAGATCCAGAAGTATCTATTAAAAAGTAAACAGGTAATCTTCTCATAATATTCGATTAAACAACGATATTCAATTCAGATGGTGGTGGCGGAAGTTCTTTTAACAAACTAATTTCCTTGCCTGCATCTTCAACTTTGGTAGAAGTAACGCCAATTGATGCCGTTACCCATTGAAAAAACTTCCCAATGCTCGCTGAATCTGCTGTATCTAAACTTACTACATTTTCTGTAATTTGTTTAAGAACTGTTGTATCCGCACCAGAACCTGCTGCACAGGCAACGGTAAAGGCAATTTTCTGCTTTTTAAATTCGGCTAAACCTGGTAGCCAATCATCAGTGGGCACACCGTCAGTCATAATAAAAACTAAAGGTTTCCAATCTCCCTTTTGTTCAGTTGTTGTTTTCATTACTTCATGCTCAATTCTATTGGAAACGAGTTTTAAAGCCTCGCCTAAGGCAGTAACACCTGTGGCTCTTAAATCGACCATTTGAAAAGATGCCAAATCAGTTAGTGGAATAACCTGCTGCGCAGCACTGTCAAAAGTGATCACACTCAAAAAAGCGGTTTCAATGGCTTGAGGATTTTGCCTTAAAGAGCTAATCATGACCTGAACACCATTTTTCACTGCCTCTATCGGTTCTCCGCTCATGGAACCAGAAGTGTCTAACAACAAGTAAACAGGTAATCTTCTCATATTTATTTATTGAGGAATGTTATATGTATTAGCGGTTTCGCCACTGTTATTTGGAACATTGTAAGTGCTGCCGCTGTTATTTTGTCCGGGAATGTTATAACCAGTTCCTGTACCATAAGTTGGATCATTTTGGTTGATGTGCGACAAAATGTCTGCTGTGTAATCTTTACCGCCCCTTAGTATTGTAGTAATGTTTCCAATAGTATAAACAGGTCCCCATGGAATCCCCCACCAACCTAGAAACAAATTGGTAAACAAATGCCCCAAGCCAGGTGTAACGCTACTTTTGCCAGGATGGATGAAATGAAAATCGGATGGGTTATTAAACGTCATTACCACAACTGATATGCAATATTTATACATTACAAATTTTCCACCCTGCGCTACCAAACTCCTGATTTGGTCACCAGATAAACCCTCGATATTTTTAATGTTCATTATAAGTAAGATTTTATGATTAAGTGAATGGTTTGGCCTAAGAAAGTATCTGGTGTTGGATCGCCGATTGCATCGAACTTCCACTCGTCGTTACGTTTGTAAAGCTTGCCCAAAATCAAGGCTTTTTTACCAGAATAACTTGATTCTGCTGAAACATTGTATGATGCAAAAACTTCTTTTACTTGTGTAGGCGTACCTTCGTACATTCTGATTTTTGAATAAGGGATTTGCGAAAAATCCTCCTTACCAACATTGTTTAAAAAAAAGAATATCTTAGAAATCTTAGGGTCAATTTTGGATAAATCAACTGTGATAATCTCGTTATCCAAGCCATCGTCACCACCAGAATCGCCCTGTAAATCATCGCCCGTATGTCTTAAGGCACCGTCTAAAGAAACCAATTTACCTTTTGGTAAACCAAATTGCTGTAAGAAATCAATGTTATAAAGTGGTGAATAGATGTGATCGCACAAGTTATTGTTTTCATCAATTAATATGCAGCTTAAATCCAAATCTACACTCTGTTTATTCGTTGATAAGCCCAGAAAACCTTTTGTTTCGATTGCGCCCCAGTTTACACCTACGCAAAAGCTGGTTAATTTTGCCCCAGTTTCTTTGCGTAAATCAATTTTTTGCCCTTTTGATAAATTAATCGCCATTTGTTAGTCCAAATTTTAGTTATACTTATTCAAGAAAAATTCAAGTCCATCTTTCATTCCAGCACCAACTGCCTCAAATTTCCATTCATTATTGCGTTTGTAGATCCTTCCAAATTCTACAGCTGTTTCAATGGAGAAATCTTCTTCGAGTTCATATTTTAGAATTTCGGTTTTCGTTCCATCAAATATTCTGATGTAAGAATTTCTGATTTGCCCGAAGTTTTGTCTTCTGTTTTCAGCATCATGAATAGTTACCACAATACATATTTCGGCAGCATCTGAACCAATTTTTGAAAGATCAACTTTGATTTGCTCATCATCACCATCTCCGTCACCCGTTAAATTATCTCCTGTGTGTTCTACAGCACCATCTGGTGTTTTTAAATTATTATAAAACACGAAATGTGAATCAGACAGTAATCTTTTATTTTCTCCCAAGACGAATATTGACGTATCTAAATCGAAACTGCTTCCTGTTGATGAGCTGTTGGTATCCCAACCCAGTCCTACTGTAAATTGTGGCGCACTAATTAACTCTCTTTGCCCCTTTTGAAGATTTATTGCCATATTTGGTTATTTTGATGTTATTATTTTTTTATCTGAATAAGTGTTGATTGAAATTTAATTGGCGTATTTTTTCAAAACGTCGAGGAAACTATCAGTTTGATAAGGTTCGCCAATAGCTCTGAATTTCCAACCACCATCTTTACGGTAAGCCTCGGCAAATACCATGGTGCACATCCCGTTTAATGTTGCGTCTCCAGATAGGCTATACCTGGTAATCTCTTTTCCTTTTGCATCAACTGCTCGGATAAATGCATTTTCAACCATGCTGAAATGCTGGTTATTCTGCCTTCCTTGATAGATAGAAACCACAAAAATGATTTTTTGATAGATATTATCAAGCGAATCGAGTTTCACAATAATCTGTTCATCATCTCCATCACCGGCACCGGTTCTATTATCCCCAGTAAGCCAAATATTACCCGATGGATGTCTCATCGAATTGAAAAAAATTACATCGCCCTCAAAAAGCCCAACCTGACGGCCATTTTGATTTATTGTTCTACCAAGATTTAGTATTTTATCATTTCCATCAAGTAAAAAAGCAATGGCATCTAAATCAAACTCTTCTTCTTTTGGACCGAATAGTTTACCTAAAAAACCAGTGTTTTTCTGACGAACATCCCAACCTAAACCCATGGTTACTTTCGATAAATCAAAGGCTTCGCCTTTATCATTTTTACGAAGATCGATAGTTTGACCTTTAACTAAATTTATAGCCATACAGAGCGTTGTATATTTATTTTATGATTTGACCTTTAAAGTATTTAGATAAAAAGAAAGATAAATCTTCTCTGTAACCAATACCAGATGCTTCGAATTTCCACTGCTCATCGCGTTTATACAGACGCCCGAATTCAACTCCTGTTTCAATAGAAAAATCCTCTCCCAATTCATATTTAGCAACTTCTTCTCCGGTGCTGTCATCAACTATTCGGATATAGGAATTTCTTACCTGACCATAATTTTGCTTACGCAAAACGGCGTCGTGTATAGTCACTACAAAAAGTATTTCTTGAATGCTAGCATCAACTTTCAACAAATCAACCTGAATGCTCTCATCATCACCCGTAGCACTATTTCCTCCAGTAGGATCATCGCCAGTATGGTGTAAAGCTTGATCGGGAGAATCGGTATTGCCATAAAAAACAAAGTACGCTTCTGCAGGAATGAGGCGATTTCTATCAATCATAAATGCAGAGGCATCTAAATCAAAATCAAAGCCAGTGCCCTCATTAGGGTCCCAGCCTAAACCAACCGTAATTTTCGATAAACCGATATTAATTT
>SEDB01000220.1 GCA_004210715.1 Pedobacter sp. | reverse complement strand
TAAATGGAATTAAAAAGAGTAGTAGTAACAGGGTTGGGTGCGCTCACTCCTATAGGCAATAATGTTCCTGATTTTTGGGAAGGATTGACTAACGGGGTGAGTGGCGCTGCTCCTATTAAGGGTTTTGACACTGAAAAGTTCAAAACTAAATTCGCATGTGAAGTAAAAAACTTTAATCCTGAAGATTTTCTGGAGAAGAAGGAAGCTCGCAAGCTTGATCCGTTTGTACAATATGCTTTAGTAGCAACAGATGAGGCCGTGAAGGATGGTGGTTTTGATTTTGAAAAATTAGATACCAACCGAATCGGAGTGATCTGGGGCGCTGGCATAGGTGGGTTGAAAACTTTCTTAGATGAGATTTCGAATTTCGCTAAGGGAGATGGTACGCCAAGATACAATCCATTTTTTATTCCTAAGATGATTATTGATATCGCTCCTGGGCATATCTCGATCAAATATGGCTTGCGTGGGCCAAATTTTGCAACTGTTTCGGCATGTGCTTCTTCTACCAATGCAATGATTGATGCGTTTAACTATATCCGTTTGGGTATGGCTGATGTCATCATCAGTGGAGGTTCTGAAGCCATTATCAACGAAGCTGGAATGGGTGGCTTCAACGCCATGCATGCATTATCTACACGTAATGATGATCCTCAAACAGCCTCTCGTCCTTTTGATAAGGACCGTGATGGTTTTGTTGCTGGTGAAGGCGCTGGAACTATCATTTTAGAAGAACTTGAACATGCTAAAGCAAGGGGTGCAAAAATTTATGCAGAACTTGTAGGTGGCGGAATGAGTGCTGATGCGAATCACATTACTGCTCCACACCCGGAAGGTTTAGGTGCTAGAATGGTAATGACGAATGCTTTGAAAGACGCAGGCTTAACTACTGCCGATATCGATTATATTAATGTTCATGGTACTTCTACACCACTTGGTGATATTAGTGAAACTAAGGCCATTGCTGATCTTTTCGGAGAAGACGCTTATCGTTTAAACATCAGTTCTACAAAATCAATGACTGGTCACTTATTGGGTGCTGCTGGTGCTATTGAGGCTATTGCTGCAATTCTTTCTGTTCAAAATGATATTGTACCTCCTACAATCAATCACTTTACAGATGATCCTGCTTTTGATCCTAAATTAAATTTTACTTTTAATAAAGCTCAAAAACGCGAAGTTAGAGCCGCTTTAAGTAATACTTTTGGTTTTGGTGGCCACAATGCCTCAGTGATTTTCAAGAAATACGAAGATTAATTCATTCAGCTTTGCTATATAATTTTGGATGCTAATTAAAAATAGATAACTTAGTTAAATATGCTTATTAGCCGCTAATTGTGTTATTTATTTAATGCCGATATTAAAATTATATAAACTTTATCTTTCTCCTGAAAAGGAGTTTGTTAAGAAGCTGAAGAATATTTTAGGCTTTGTTCCTGGGAATGTAACGCTGTACAAAATGGCGTTCAGGCACCGTTCTGTAGCTAAAGTTTTAAAAAACGGAAGTAGAAGCAGCAATGAACGCTTGGAGTTTCTTGGTGATGCCGTTTTGGGTTCTGTAATAGCCGAACTGCTATTTAAGCATTATCCTTATAAAGAAGAAGGTTTCTTAACAGAGATGCGCTCTAAAATTGTAAACCGGGCAAATCTAAATCAGCTGGCCAAAAAAATAGGATTTGATAAATTAATCCAGTATGATCAGCGTTCGGTAAGTATTCAAACGAAGCATAATTCGATGTTGGGTGATGCTTTTGAAGCGATTGTTGGTGCAATATACATGGATAAGGGATATAATTTCACCAAAGAATTTTTATTGCGTAGAATTGTTAAACCACACATCGATATCCATACTTTAGAACTTACCGAAACCAATTTCAAAAGTAAACTTATTGAATGGTGCCAACGTCACGGCAAGGACGTAACCTTCGAACTCGTTCAAAATGGGGAGGGAGAAAGTGCAAAACTCTTTACCATTAGCGCCATCGTTGACGGAGAAAAGCATGGTACCGGAAGAGATTACAACAAGAAAAATGCTGAAAAATTAGCAGCCGAAAAGGCTTGTGAAGCGCTATCTATTTGAGGTTAGCCATAAGTTGATTGAATTGGGTAACTGATAATTGCCAGTCTGGAAATGTAAGCTAAAAATTGATAGCTGAAAACTAATTTACTTTCCTTTTCCTAGTGTATCTGTAAATTTTTTAGATGATTCTTTAATGTATTTGATGTAGTCGTAGCTGTTCCAATATTGTGCTTTATCAAATTCCGGTCGAAAGTTTAGCATATATTTTTCTAAAGTATCTCCTCGTAATTCTGTATTATTTTTAATGATGGTTTGATTAAAGTAAACGTCAATCTGAGACTGCTTCAACTCATTATCAGCATAGCGTCCAAACCTACGGGCATTTTTTGGTTCTTTACCAATTAAGTTATAGAGACCATTTAGTGGCTGAAATATTGCAGATAGGAATGAAGATTTCCCACCGTTGTAAACACCTTTATTCTGGAAATCTCGTTTTAAATCTTCGAGATCTTGTTTTTTTGTATTACCCACAATGGTCACTTCATTTAACATGGTACTTTCTCTTACCAAATAAATCAGGATATCTTGAGTGCCGTGAACGATGATTCGTTGATCGGTTAAGTTTCTTTTCGTAATTAAAAGTGTATCTCCCAGTCTTGCTTTTAGCTGAAAAAAGCCAAGATCATTACTGCCCACCCCAATTTTAGTGCGAAGGTTTGTAATTTCTGACAAAGCTACGCGGAGATTGGATCCTTTTTCAAAAACCACGCCTTTTACAATAAAGTCTTGCGCTCTTACACTAAAGTTGATCAGTATTAAAAATATTAGGAAAACATTAATTTTTATAAATTTCATTGGTATTAGTTTTTCAAAGTATCTGTAAATTTTTTGGCAGATAGCTTTATATAGTTAACAGCATCGTAATTACTCCAGCCTTTAATCATCTCGACTGTTGGCGAATAATCAAGCATAAATTTATCTAAATTTTGGCCGTCAAGGTCGGTATACTTGCTGATTAATGTTTTATTAAAAAATTGATCCACTTGCATCAATTTCAGTTCATTATCATAATAACGTTTAAAACGTCGTGCTTTCGCAGGTGTTTTGCCGAATAACTCATAAAAGAAAGTTAGCGGACTTCCGCTTAAAGGGTTAAGCAACGCTAAAGGAGGTTTACCTTCGTAAAAAGATCCCTGGCGCTTAAATTCTCTTCTGATATCTTGAAGGTCTTCAATTTTTGTTTTCCCTTTTATTGTTACCTCTTCCAGGGTAGTGCTCGCCCTGATCAAGTAAATTAAAATATCTTTATTGTAATTGACCACAAATTGCTGGGATACAAAGTTCCTTTTTTCAATTAATAGTGTATCTCCCAATTTTGCTTTGATATCAAACAACCCCAAATCGTTACTGCCAACTGCCTTGCCAGAATTTTTATTAGTTATAACACCTAAAGCTATCCGAATGTTCGTGCCTTTTTCGATGATAACCCCTTTAACTAAAATATCCTGGGCATAGGTTCTACTACCAATCGCCATCAATATGGATACTGAAAGTAAGAGTAAAAATGCTTTCATGTCGATTGGATATTTTTTGTAAAATTAACATTTGTTAACCTTTATTTTGTTAAATAAACGTTAATGCAAAACTACTTGTTTATTGGTAGACTAATCGATGTGATTTAAAGCATAAACCTCAACTGCAAACTCTAAAGTAATTTTTCTATCTTTGCGCATGATAAATTTCATCCAAATATTTATCATTGTTTGTCAGATAGTTACATTGTCCTTTTGTTTAGTGGTGTTAGTATAGTGTAAGTGAGTGGTTAAAAAGCGCCTCCATTCAGATAAGCAGAGGCGCTGTTTGAGTCATCAGTTGCATTTACAGTCTGATCTTTCTACATAGGTTTTGTTACCATTCGAATTTATATAGTAGCAACCTCCTTCTGGACCTCTATATAATGTTTGCCCTGATTTATAAGTTCCACATGCAACAGTTCCTTTCGAACTTGTGGGTGTTTCTTCTGTTTTTGAGCATCCGAATAGGAATGCTATTAATAATACTGAGAGCGCTGTCTTTTTCATTTTTTAAAATTGTTTTTCGTTTATAATTGACATTAGATTGTATTTTGTTGCTTTTTCGAAATCCGTTTTGAAGGATTCCTTAATGTTTTTACTCCCTAACTGGTAATAAAAAGCTGTTTTGTTAAGATAAA
>SEDB01000018.1 GCA_004210715.1 Pedobacter sp. | reverse complement strand
TAATAGAAACATCCGTTTGGCATTTGATCAATCATTAAATTTCCTGTAACATAAAAGAGAGACACGAAGCTTTTGTCATAAACACTTTTTGGCTAACTTTGGCGCATTGAAAAAGCGCATTACTTTTACTATTTTGGTGCTGTATTTATTCTCTACTACAGAGTTCAGGGAAATACTGAAACTTCCTGTGCTTTTTCAACATTTCAATGAGCACAAGCAGCTCAACCATCATTTAAGTTTTTTTGGTTTCATTTATGATCATTATAATTCTGTACCACATACCGATAATGATCAGGAAAGAGACAACCAGCTACCGTTCAAAACCATTGATATGAGTAGCTTTTTAACGCCAGCAATTCCTGTTTCGAATTTAAACAATTTTGAAAAAGCCGTTAAAATAATCATCAAAAACGATGCTTTCCATTATACGGAAGGCTATATTCCAAGTCCGGATACAGGTAAAATCTGGCAACCGCCCAAAAGCATTTCCTTTATCAAGGTTTAGGATATGCCCTCTTTTTGTGGTCATTCCTCTTTTTAATTGAGAAAGATCATATTCATTTTTTATGCTTAATAAAATCATTGGGTTTTCTGTAAAGAATAAACTCATCGTGGCGTTGTTTACCATCGCCCTAATTATATATGGAGTTTTTGAGCTCTTTAAATTGCCGGTAGATGCTGTGCCCGATATTACCAATAATCAGGTGCAGATTATTACCGTAGCGCCCTCTTACGGCGCAACTGATATTGAACGATTGGTCACTTTTCCTGTAGAACAAGCCAGTAGCAACATTGCCGGAATTAAAGAGATAAGGAGCTATAGTCGTTTTGGTTTATCGCTGGTAACACTGGTGTTCAATGATGATGTGGATGTTTATTGGGCCAGACAGCAGGTTTCTGAACGACTCATCGTTGTACAGGAATCCATTCCTGATGGAATTGGAAAACCTGAAATGGGTCCAATATCGACGGGGCTGGGAGAAATCTACCAATATGTTGTGCGACCTGAAAAAGGTTATGAGGGAAAGTACAACATTACCGAACTTCGTACAATTCAAGACTGGGTCGTTCGCCGTCAGTTGCTTGGGGTGAAAGGTGTGGCCGAAGTGAGCAGTTTTGGTGGTAAACTGAAACAATATCAAGTTGCTATCAGTCCTGGTAAGTTGCAATCGTATGGAATTACCATCGCCGATATTTTTGATGCGCTGGAAAGTAATAATCAAAATACCGGTGGAGCCTATATTGAAAAACAATCTACTGTACTTTACATTAGGAGTGAGGGATTGATAGGCAACAAGGAAGACATCGAGAATGTGGTAATCAGGAGCAATAAGGATGGAGCGCCTTTGTTGATCAGAGATGTTGCGGAAGTAGTGATTGGTTCTGCAACCAGATATGGAGCGCTTACCTATAATGATCAGGGAGAGGTTTCCGGCGCAATCGTGATGATGCTGAAAGGAGCGAATAGTAATGTGGTAATCAAGAGCATCAAAGAAAAGATTGCCGAAATCCAGAAAACCTTGCCCGAAGGTGTGGTTATTGAACCTTTTCTCGATCGCACCAATATGGTAACCAATGCGATCAGTACCGTACAAACCAATTTATTGGAAGGTGCATTGATTGTGGTTTTTGTGCTCGTGCTGTTTTTAGGAAATTTCAGGGCTGGTTTGCTGGTGGCCTCTGTAATTCCTTTATCAATGCTTTTTGCCGTCATTATGATGAATCTTTTCGGGGTTAGTGGCAACTTGATGAGTCTTGGTGCTTTGGATTTTGGTTTGATTGTGGACGGGGCCGTCATCATCGTTGAGGCGGTCATGCATCAGCTTAGCCATCACAAACGGTTTGCAGGTTTGACCATGCTTTCTCAGCAAGAAATGGATAAAGAAGTAAAAAGTGCTTCCTCTAAAATGATGAACAGTGCAGTTTTCGGACAGATCATCATCCTGATTGTTTATCTGCCTATTTTTGCTTTGCAAGGCATTGAAGGCAAGATGTTTAAACCCATGGCGCAAACGGTGGCCTTTGCCTTATTGGGTGCATTTATTCTCTCGTTAACGTATATCCCGATGTTGAGCAGTATTTTCCTGAGTAAAAAGATCAAAACCAAGCAGAACTTTTCAGATCGGGTATTGGCTAAAATCGAAAATCGATACCAATCCTTATTAACAAAGGCGTTAAATATCCCTAAAATTATAATCGGCTTCGTTGTTTTTCTATTTGTGATTGCTGTTTTTCTGCTCAGCAGGATGGGCGGCGAATTTATTCCTTCAATTGAGGAAGGCGACTACGCTGTTGAAACCAGGGTACTTTCGGGGAGTAGCCTGAATACGACTATGGAAAATGTGCAAAAGGTTGCAGGAATTCTCAAATCGAGGTTTCCGGAGGTGATCAATGTTGTGACCAAAATAGGAAGCAGTGAAGTACCTACCGAACCCTTGCCAATGGATATGGGGGATATGATCATCAATCTGAAACCAAAATCGGAATGGACAACAGCTAAGTCTTTCGATGAACTTTCTGAAAAGATGGGTGCTGCGGCAGCTGAAGTTCCTGGTGTAACCACCAGTTTTCAGTTTCCGGTACAGATGAGGTTTAATGAATTAATGACTGGCGCCAGACAGGATGTGGTGTGCAAGATTTTTGGAGAAAACCTGGATACGCTGGGGATTTTTGCCAAGCAGTTGGGAAACCTGGTCAAAACTGTAAAGGGTACCACTGAATTGTATGTGGAGCAGATAACCGGTACTCCGCAGATTGTGATTAAATACAACCGGGCGGCCATCGCACAATATGGTTTGAATATCTCGGAGATCAACAGAAATATTAATGCAGCATTTGCCGGCCAAACTACCGGATTGGTGTTTGAAGGTGAAAAACGGTTTGATTTAGTGGTGCGTTTGCAACACGATCAGCGTAAAGATATTCAGGACGTTCAAAATTTACTGATCCCAACACCCGCTGGAATACAAATTCCTTTAAACCAGGTGGCTTCGGTAACGCTGGTCGATAGTCCGAGTCAGATTCAGCGTGAAGATACACGACGAAGAATATTGGTTGGTTTTAATGTGAATGGCAGGGATGTGGAAAGCATTGTAGAAGAACTTCAGGAGAGAGTAGCAGCGCAAATTAAGCTGCCTATAGGCTATACGGTTAGGTTTGGTGGCTCTTTTGAAAACCTGAATGAGGCGAAATCACGTTTATCTGTTGCCGTACCGGTTTCATTGGTATTGATATTTTTACTCCTCTATTTTGCTTTTAATTCCATCAAATATGGCTTGCTAATCTACACTGCCATTCCACTTTCGGCAATTGGAGGAATTTTTCTGCTTTCCATTCGAGGCATGCCATTCAGTATTAGTGCCGGCGTAGGCTTTATCGCACTTTTTGGAATTGCGGTGCTCAACGGGATTGTGCTGGTGGCCGAGTTTAATCGCATCAAGAATTCCGGGGAAACAGATTTAAGAAAAATTGTAACCAGCGGTACAGTAACCCGTTTAAGACCGGTACTGATGACTGCTTTCGTAGCTTCGCTTGGGTTTTTGCCTATGGCCTTAAGTAATGGCGCAGGTGCCTCTGTTCAAAGACCATTGGCCACAGTAGTAATTGGTGGCTTAATGATTGCTACCTTACTTACTTTATTTGTACTTCCTGTTCTCTATATCGCTTTTGAGAAAGGAATCAAGGTAAAAGAAGCGAAACCAATTATCGCTACTATTTTAGTTTTGATTGCTTTCCTGCCAGCTAATGCGCAAAGAAGAATTTCTGTTAGCGAAGCAGTTGAAACCGCCTTGGCGAACAATTTATTGATCAAAAACCGTCAATTAAGAGCAGAACAAGCTAAACTACTCATTAAAACTGGAAGCAATCTTCCAAAAGCTGTTGTTGGGGTAGAGTATGGAAACTTCAATAGTCCGCTTACTGATGATAAGTTTAGCATCTCACAAAGTTTTAGCTTGCCAGCCGTGTACAACAGACAAACCAAGCAGCTGAATGAAGAGTGGAAAGCAATTTTGATAGAAGTTGATGTGAAAGAAGCGGAGATTAAAAAAATTACAAGGTCCGTATTTTATGAACTGCTGCTGATTGATGAAAAGGACAGGTTGTTGAAAAGAATGGACTCTGCCTATTCTGCGTTTTTAAGGGTTGCGACATTGCGGCTTAAGGCTGGAGAAACCAATATGCTCGAAAAGGCATCCGCCGAAAATCAATTGTCTCAATTAAAAATTCAGCAGAAAAACCTCATTTATGAAAAAGAATTGCGCTTACGCGAATTGATGCTCTTGATGAATACAAACGAACAGCTTGTGCCCATTTCAGGCAAGTTAAAACTTGATGTACCACAAGCTGATAGTTCAACAATTGCATCACATCCTTATTTGAATTGGCAGCGCCAGCAGGAGCGGGTTGCAGCAGCATCTATCAAAGCGGAAAGTGCAAAGCTCTTGCCTGATATTGCTTTAGCTTACAATAACATGAGCTTGCAGGATGGGATTAGTTATAATAGGGGAAACAGGTTTCAGTCTGTTCAGCTTGGCGTAGAAATTCCAGTGTTTGCCGGTGCCCAGCGGGCGAGGATAAAATCTGCCAGAACGCAACACTTAATTGCGAAGAACGATACTGATTATCGGAGCAGACAATTGCATGCGGAGTTTGAAAGTTTGTTGATTCAGGTGCGGCAATACGCAGACGTAGTTGAAGAGTATGAGAAAAGCGCATTAAAAAATGCAGTTGCCGTAACGCTGACTTTAGATAGACAGCTTAAAAATGGAGAGATCAACTATCTGGAATGGACCATCCTCAATCAACAATCTTTACAGGTGCAACTCGATTATTTCGATGCAATAAAAAACCTGAACAGCAGTATTATTAATTTAAATTATCTTTTATCAAAATAGCAATGAATTTTAAGTTATATCAACCGTTCTTAACAGTTGCAGCCATGTCTGTGTTTTTATTTGCTTGCAGTAGCAAGGAAAAAAAGGAGACAGAAGAACCGAAATCAACGAATAGTGATTTGGTGTATTTGAATGCCAAACAGGCTAAAAACATCAATTTGGAGGTCGGCGAAACAAAGCTTCAAGAGGTTAGCAATGTGCTAAAATTAAGTGGGCAGATAGATGTTCCGCCACAGAATCTGGTATCGGTAAGCGTCCCTTTAGGTGGCTACCTGAAATCGACAGAAATGCTGCCGGGCACAAGGGTTCGCAAAGGACAAGTATTAGCGATAATGGAAGATCCGCAATACATTCAGCTTCAGCAAGATTATTTGCGGGCAAGCAACAGACAAGGTTTTGCCATCAAAGAATATGAACGCCAACGTGAATTAAACAGCACAAAGGCCAGTAGCGATAAGGTGCTTCAGCAAGCTGAAAGTGAGTTGAAAAACCTGAATGTGGAAACAAGTGCATTATCGGCTAAACTCAGCATGATTGGAATTAACATTAAAAATTTGACGGCCAGAAATATTTCGCGTACGATCAGAATTTATTCGCCCATTAATGGTTATGTAAGTAAGGTAAATATGAATATTGGCAAATATGTTACCCCATCAGATGTAATGTTTGAACTCATCAATCCTGAAGACATTCATTTAAACTTAACGGTTTATGAAAAAGATTTGGATAAGGTTTCCATCGGACAAAGGGTTACCTCTTACACCAACAACAACCCGGATAAGAAGTTTAGCTCCAGCATTATTTTAGTCAGCCATTCATTAAACGAAAATAGAAGTGCCGAGGTGCACTGTCATTTCGATCAGGAAGATAAAAGCTTAACACCAGGCATGTACATGAATGCTGAGATTCAGCTGAATGCTAAAAAAGATAAAGTGATACCCAATGACGCCATCGTAAATTTTGAAAATAAAGACTATGTTTTTATCAAAGAAAGCGATTCCAGCTTCCGTATGACTGCTTTGCAAAAAGGAGTATCTGAAAATAATCAAACTGTGGTTGGAAACAGTTTGGATGGTAAAAAGATCGTGTTACGAGGTGCTTACTCACTTTTAATGAAGCTTAAAAATACAGCGGAGTAATCCTGTTGCTGAAAATAGGGACAATTATTAAGGAAATGTAGCAAGATTTTTCTAATCGGTAGCCGTCCAATGGAAATTAAGTGTATAAACAGCAAATGTCTCTGAAATATTCAGAGACATTTGCTGTTTATACTATTCGGCTTGACTACTTCTTACCGGTAATCATTTTGATTGTATCAACTTCAGCTTGTTTATATGGTGAGCCATCTGCTCTGAAAATATCATGAAACCATAGTTTTGGTTCACTTCCATCAGGCAAAGGGGTATCCCATGCGTACTTGGTGTTGGTTTTTCCAGCAACAAGGCCCCAGTTGTACGCTCCAATATTTTCTGTCTTTAATATAGGCATGATGTTGCTGAACAAACTATTTCTAGATCTGGCCATGTATTCTGTACAAATCAACGGACGTTTAGATACGCTTCTCAAAGAATCTATCCACTTCTTGTGGTCAGCTGGATCGCCATAGTTGTGGTACGTTGTTATGTCAGAGTTCTCAACCTGATATTTGTTGAGGTCTTTCAATGCCATTTTCCATACACCGACAGATAGAGGCTGAATCGGGTCAACTTCTCTTCCCCAGGTAAAAACTTTTTTAAGAAGTGGAAGACTCTTATTATCATAACCCGAATTACCAGGCTCGTTATATAAGTCCCATAGTACAATTCTTTTATCATCACGGAAAGTAGTAAGGATATCTTTCACATAATTTTCCAACGTGTCCACTAATTTTGGATCTTGGTGATACAAGTCTCCCGGATCTCTAAGCCAGCCAGAATTGTGTATACCTGGCTTAGGTTCTGGCTGTTTGCCAATTTTGTAAGTAGGGTTCCAGCAGTCGTCAAATATTACGAATATGGTTGATATTTTATGGCTATCAGCGATATTGAGATACTTGCTTACACGATTTTTAAAACCTTCCGGATCTTGCTGCCAAGCTTTATGATGGAGGTAAACACGCATGGAATTCATGCCGATTCCTTCTGCCCATCCGAGTTCGCGGTTAATCGTTGTGGTATCAAAAGTTGCCTCCTGCCACATTTCCAATTGATTTATTGCCGTACTTGGAATAAAATCAGCTCCACGAAGCCAGCCCCATTTTTTATACCATTCGTTTGCTTTATCTACACTCCAGATTTTTCTCGGCTCATGCTCATTTGTTTTTTTGTCATTTTGATTCTGAAAACAGGATTGAAAAATGAGTGTTAGTAATCCTAAAGCCAAAAAAGAAATTTTAAAGTTTTTCATTTTAATTAATTTTATTGTTTCTTGATCATTTACTAAGGTTGTGTCGATTTCAAAAGCTTGAAAGTAGCAGGATCGGCCTGTAAAACTTCTGCCTGAAATTTCATATCAATTAAACCTGTTAATCGCGGTGACACTTTTGTATCGGTATTATGAGTGTGCATCACATATTTGTAAGTGCCCGATTGATCGGTAAATAAGTCGCCGTGGCCAGTACCATTAAGTTTTAGTGTTGCCCTGCTGATGATTGGATTTCCTTCATACTTCTTCCAAGGTCCGGTAGGAGAGGTTGAAGTGGCATAACCTACGGCATAATCTTTATTTCTAAAGTCGTTTGCCGAGTAAATCATGTAATAAAGGTTCTTTATTTTGATAACCGTTGGTCCCTCTGCTACAGGCCATGCTACCATTTCGGTATTTTCCCAGGGCAAAGAGGCATTTATACATTCAATCGCTGTTTCCTTTAAAACATCAGAAAGATCTGCTTTCATTTCAGATACAAAAATTCTGTTTCCATTTTGAAGTTTAACATGATACAGGTAAGGCTTGCCATCAGTGTCGAAAAATATAAATGGATCTATTTGCTTACCATTACCTGCAAGCGATTTAATTTCAGTCTGCTTAAAAGGACCTAAAGGGCTATCACTTTTTGCAATGGCAATCTGTTCATCTGCGGTATAAGCCATGTAATACGCATTTTGGTATTTGAATACCTGTGGTGCCCAAAAACCTGTTGTGCCGAACGACTGACCTTTGCTTAGTGCATAACCGTTACTCTTTCCAACTGGTCCTTTCCAGTTAACCAAATCCGTAGATTCATAAACTTCGAAGCCTACATCGCCACTTGTTCCGTAGAGATAATATTTTCCGTTGTCGGCAAATATGGTTGGGTCTGCCATGGCTATATTATAAGCAGGTGGATCAGTCGGTTTGGTTGGAGGATTATTTCCGTTATCAACATTTGATTTGCTGCATGCAAACAAACAAAGAAGATAAATGAAGGCGGTTGTTTTTAACATCATATAGTTAATAATTAGGGTTTTGTACCAAATTTGGGTTGTTGCTTACTTCAACTTGAGGCAATGGTAGCCTAATGCTTTTTCCTACCACAAAATTTTTGAAATCCGGATCACGTAGCGCCACCTTGTCAACGCCGGCTTGATTATCTAGCTCTCCCCATCTTTTTAAATCGGCGAATCTTACGCTCTCTCCACATAATTCCAGTACTCGTTCTGTTTTCAAACGTTCGCGGAAAAGATCTTTATTGGTTCCGATGGCTGGATATGCAACAGCCAGATTGGCCATTTTTGCTCTGGCACGCACGCGATTTACATATTGATAAGCCTCAGTGGTTTGACCAAGCTCGTTTAATGCTTCAGCATACATCAAAAGTACATCCGCATAGCGAATTAATCTATTGTTTACCTGATTGAAATAATCTTCATTCGTACGCATATAATCCCTGGAATACTTTTTAAACCAGGCTTCTTCAGCACCCCATTGCCAGCTTCTTCCATAGGTTTTGTCTCCAAAATCTGTTTCAAGAGCAGGGTAAAATAATGTATATCTTAATCGTGGATCAATCTGGTTATCTGTAGTTCTCTCTTTTTTGAATTCGCTTACCATCCAGTATCTTGCCTGCCCATCAGACCAGCCTATGCTGCGTGGGGCAAAAAACTGACTTCTATTGCTGCCCATGTTGGCACTAGGACCATCGCCTTCACCAGTCTTATTGGCATCAGAAAATTGAATTTCGAAAACCGATTCGCGGTTGTTTTCATTCTCTGCCCTGAAGTTGTCTTGATAATTAGGTATCAAGTCATAGTTACTTCTTCCAGCTCCGGTAACTAAGTAATCAAAAGCTGTTTTTGCTTCATTCCATTTTCTTTGCTGCATAAATGCTTTTCCGAGCAAAGCTTGTGCTGCACCCTTGGTTGCTCTACCAAGTTCTGCTCCAGTCCACTGTTCAGGAAGACCAGCACTTGCTTCGGTTAGGTCTTTTTCTACCAGCGCCCATACCTGTGCCAGACTGCTTTTTTGTGGTAGATCTACTGGGTTTTGAAGTTCAGTAACAATTGGAAAGTTTTCCCAAAGAATTGCTGCATAGTAATAGTATAATCCTCTTAAGAATTTTGCTTGCGCCAGGATTTCCGTTTTCTTTTTTTCATCAGCAAATTGGATTGTTGGTACATAGGTAAGCACCTGGTTACATCTGAAAATGGCTTTATAAGTATCTCTGTAAGTGTTTACATTGCCTTCCCAAAAGTTGTAATTGATGTATTGAAAGCGGGTCCAATCACCTAACTCTACCCATGGGCTATTGCTCCATCCTTCATCTGAGGTTAAATCAAGTCGGAAATATATCCACCTGTTCCAAACACCATTTTGGTAAAACATGGCATAGGCGGCATTTATGCCTTTTTTGGCATCACTTTCAGTTTTCCAGAACTGTTCTACCGTTAAGGTATTGGGATTATTTTGATCCAACAAACTTTTTTTACAGCCGTAATTAAGCGTCAAAACAATTGTTAATATTATGATTGAAGTAATTTTTTTCATCTTTTCTAGTAATTAAAATCCAAAATTTAAACCTAACGAAACTGTTTTCAAGTTTGGAAATGCACCAAAATCGAATCCTTTTTCGAAAATACTGGAGTTGCTGAACTCAGGATCTAAACCTGTGTATTTGGTAATAGTGATCAGGTTTTGTGCCGATAACGATAATCTAGCATTTCTGATTCCCCATTTTTTGATCATTTTTTCTGGAAGGCCATAAGATATTCCGATATATTTCATTCTTGCGAAACTGCCATTTTCCAACCAGCGATCTGTATCTCCTCTAGAATTAACAGAACTGCCATAAAATGCTCTAGGAACGGCGGTGTTAGGGTTTTCAGGTGTCCACGGTTGCACCCCTTTAAGGTAATTTGAGTTATCTGAGAAGTTTTCTGTTACACTTCTTGGACCGTTGAAAACAATAGCTCCAAAGGAACCAAACCAATCCATTGAAAATTCAAAACCTTTGTATGCAGCGTTAAGATTTAAACCAATTTCATAGTCGGCCCATGGGCTGCCCACCACCATTTTATCTTTGTTGGTAATTTCTCCATCGCCATCATTATCGCGGAAGCGAATGTCTCCTGGTTTAGCATTTGGCTGGATGATCTTTCCTGCCGAATTTCTGTAGTTATTAACTTCTGCCTGGGTTTGAAATAAACCGTCAGTCTGTAAAACGTACCACATGCCGATTGGCTGGCCAACTTCCGTTACTGTATTTCCAACATAGGTTTTGTTTTGAGTGTATCCCAAACTTTCCACATTGTTCTTTAATGTAGTAAGATTGGCTGTGACGCTGTACCTAAAATCCTGTACATTGCTGGCGTAGGTAGTGGTAAACTCAAAGCCTTTGTTCATTAAGGTTGCTCCATTTACGCGTGGGTTACCGCCATCATTTCCTGTTGAAATTAATAAAGGAAACGCAATCAAAACATCTTTTGTTCTGGCTTTAAAATACTCTGCACTAATGGTCAGTTTATTGTTCAAGAAAGCAGCATCCAAACCGTAATTTTGTTGAATTACTTTTTCCCACTTCAGGTCAGAATTTGCCAAACGTACTTGTGTTGCGCCAGGCTGTGCAGCTTGATTTGATCCTAAGGCAATTGTAGAGAACGTATTGATAAAGCCTTGATATTCATATTCTCCAATATTGCTACTTCCCAAGGTACCGTAACTGGCTCTAAGTTTCAAGTCATTTATCCATGATACTTTGAAAAAATCTTCTTTGCTAATTCTCCATGCAGCTGATGCTGATGGGAAATATCCGAATTTATTCTGCGGTCCGAATTTAGAAACACCATCACTTCTGAATACGCCATTGAACAGGTATTTGTCATTATAGTTGTATTCAAGCCTTCCAAAGTAGGAGATTAAATCGAAACGATTTCTATAACCACCGGTTTGCGGTTCATTTCCTTGATCTAAAACATCGTAATAAGTTCCTGTACTTGGGTTAGAAAGTACATTCCGTTTGGTACCCCAAATCTGAGCATATTTTGTTTTTTGATAAGATTGACCAGCAATTAAATTAAACGAGTGTTTATTAAAAGCTTTATTGAAAGTTAGGGTGTTTTCGCTCAAAAGAGAAGAAAACTCAGCTCTATTTTCGTTATAAATTGCTGGGTCAAATGCTTGATTAAGTGTCCAGAAACCATCTTTCTTCAAATAAGTATAATGATCTAAACTGGTTTCATAACCCAAAGTGGTTTTAAATTTCAAAGACTTTAATAATTGAAGTTCTGCGAAAACGTCACCTCTGATTCTAAGGTTTTCGTTTATTCTATCTTCGATATTTGCAATTGCAACTGGATTGGTTCCAAAAGTACGGGCTCTGGCTTCATCGCCATAACCGTATCCGCCAGGATGGGTTGCATCATAAACTGGGATGGTAGGAAGCATTCTGAAAACGTCAACAATCGGGTTGCCAGACATCTCATCACGCTTAGCTTTGCTGATTGCCAGATTTTCGCCAATGGTAAAGATTCCTTTAGTTCCTTTAGTATTTACCCTAAAACTAAGCCTGTTAAAATCTGTACTGATTACTGTTCCTTTATTTCCAAAATAGCCGCCAGATACGTAATAACTTGCATCTTTAGTTCCACCAGAAAAACTCAGGTTATAATCCTGAATGTTTCCGGTTTGAAAAGCTTCGTCCTGCCAGTTGGTATTTACGCCAAGGTCCAGTCTCTGTCTTTGCACTCCTGCATTGTCATAAGCCATGAAGTTTATCCTTGAGAATTCCTCTGTTTCTGCAAGGTCATATCTTGGCATGGTTTGTAAGCCGGTTTTTCCCGAGAATTCAATTTGCATTGGTCCTGCAGCACCTTTTTTTGTAGTAATGATGATTACACCATTTGCAGCCCGTGAACCGTATATTGCAGCAGCTGAGGCATCTTTTAATATCTGTATGCTTTCAATATCTGCAGGATTAAAATCACGGTTTGCAGTAGTAATAAGCCCATCAACCACATAAAGAGGATTGGTTCCCGAAAGATTTTTCAGTCCTCTGATCTGAATCTGCGCTTCAGATCCAGGTTGCCCACCTCCACGCACCTTAATGCCTGTTGCAAGCCCTTGCAACGATTCGGCCACAGTTGTAGCCTGTCTTTTTTGAACATCTGCAGCTTTTACTACTGAAACTGCACCAGTAAGATCTTTTTTGCGCTGCACACCGTAGCCTACAACCACAACTTCGTCCAAGTCATCAGTAGCTTCGCTTAGTGTTACATTAACTGTCGATTTGCCTGCCACTGCAATTTCTTGCTTGGAATATCCTACGTAAGAAAATACCAAAATAGCATTTGTTATATCAGGTGCACTAATACTGTATGAACCATTTTGATCTGTAATGGTAGATATGGATGTTCCTTTTACCTGAACACTAACACCTGTAAGTGTACCAGTTTTATCAGATACTTTTCCTGAAATTTTGCCCTGCGAATAAGCAAGCTGGAAGCAGAGCGTAAAGAGTAAACTGAGAATAAAGCAAAGCCTTAACTCTTTGCCAAGTTTTAATTTTTTTTTCATACTCATTTTAGTTTATATATGGTTAATTGAGTTTCAGCATTTTTAATCGCCGAAACCTTTTGCTAAATGAGGAATTTACTTTTGAGGATACAGATCAAAATGAGATTAATTTGTCTCATTTACGCTCAAAACACGCTAGTTTGATGATTATGGAGTTTTCATCTGTACTTTTCGTATTATATTTAGACCAACCAAATATTAAATCCAAATGAAGCAATTGCTGATATCATTATTGTTGTTCCTGATGGTTAATGCCCCGACATTTTCTCAGTCCTATACTTTCAGGCATTACCAGGTGGAAAACGGATTGTCTTATAATTCAGTGATTTGTAGTATTCAGGATAAAAAGGGTTTTTTATGGTTTGGAACAAAAGATGGATTAAATAGATTTGATGGCTATATCTTTAAAACTTTTAGGAACGACCCGGATAATCCAAAAAGCCTCAAAAGTAATTTTATCCACGCTCTGTTTGAAGATAAAACACAGCAAATTTGGGTTGGAACGCTCAACGGCCTTTACAGATACGATCCTGTAAACGAAAGTTTTGACTTAATTACAGCTACTAGAAATGAAGATATCAGGGATGTTCGTTTAGATGAACAGGGCAACGTTTGGTACATTGCAGGTTTGATGCTTTGTAAATACAATCAGCAAACAAAAAAACTGGTCAAATATGAACACAGGATACATCCTGGCGCTACCTCTATATCGATAACGGCTTCAGGAGATTTATGGGTTTCAACTAATGATGGTTTTATCCAGAGGTATAACAAAATAGGGAATACGTTTGAAAGCTATAGTGTTTTCGATAAATCAAGTCCTACCATTTCTGGGTGGATAGAAAAATTGCACGATACCCGTAAAGGATATTTTCTTATCGGAACCTCCAATCAGGGCGTTAAGGTATTTGATCAAAAATCATTAACCTATAAAGACCTAAATATTAAAAATCCAGATCGAACAGCTTTGTATGCGAGGAGTTTTTTAGAAAAAAATGATGAGGAATATTGGATTGCTACGGAATCGGGTCTTTTCTTATACAACATGGTTACAGGTACTTATTCCAATCTTCGTCATGAATTCAATAATCCTTATTCCATATCTGATAACGCAGTTTATACCTTAACCAAGGATAAAGAAGGGGGAGTATGGGCAGGTACTTACTTCGGTGGGATAAACTACCATTCTAACCAGCCAGTTGTTTTTGATAAGTATTTTCCCAAAGAGGGAGCCGGAAACCTCAGCGGGCACGCTGTTCGCGAAATCTGCAATGACTCCAAAGGAAACATCTGGGTAGGAACAGAAGACGGTGGATTGAACAAACTCATCCAGCCGGCTAACCTATTTAAGCATTTTAAGCCCACTGGAGATAATACTGGAATTGCCCATACCAATATTCATGGTTTAATTGCAGTTGGTAATGAACTTTGGATAGGGACGTTTGAACGTGGGCTGGATGTAATTGACATTAATAGCGGAAAGGTAATCAGGCATTACCGTGCCGGGCCCGGAACTAACGAGATGAAAAGTAATTTCGTTGAAAGTTTTCTTAAAACCAGGGCTGGAACATTGTTTGTTGGTACTGCCAGCGGACTTTATCGCTACGACAAGTTGGGAGATCAGTTCGATATCGTAAGCGAAGTGCCAGCTGATATTCACTATTCCAATCTGCTAGAAGATAATGAGGGCACAATTTGGGCAGCGTCACTTAGGTCAGGTCTTTATTTTTATAATCCCATTAAAAATACTTCAGGTTCCTTTACAAGGGACGAACAAAATAAAAATAGCATCAGCAGCAATGCCATCAACAGCATTTTCATCGACTCAAAAATGTCTTTATGGGTATGCACAGAGAATGGCCTCAATAAAATTAATCGTAAAAATAATAAGATCTACAGGTATTCCAGCAAAGATGGTTTTCCGAGTGATGTTTTTTATGAGATTCTGGAAGATCAGCGTAAAAATTTGTGGATCAGTACTTCACGTGGTTTAGCCTGCTTCAATCCATCTAATGAAAACATTAAAACCTACACAAAAGCAAACGGATTGTTAAGCGATCAGTTTAATTATAGTTCTGCATTTAAAGATTCAAGTGGTAAAATGTATTTCGGAAGTTTAAAGGGGATGATCAGCTTTTCTCCGGATCAGTTTAGGGAAAATTATTTTGTTTCTCCTGTATACATTACCGGTTTTCAGGTTTTTAATAAAGAGTTGGAAATTAACAGGAAAAATTCGTTATTAACACAATCGATTAGTTTTACGAAAGAAATTCGATTGCCTCACGATCAATCCACTTTTAGCATCGATTTTGCCGCTTTAGGTTATACTTCTCCAGAAACTACAGAATATCGTTATATGATGGAGGGTTTAGATAAACACTGGATATACCTCAAAAGCAATAGAAAAGTTTATTTTACCAACCTGTCTCCAGGAACATATACCTTCAAAATAATGGCATCGAACAGTTTTGGAGCGTGGAATCAGGGCTCCACTGAATTGAAGATAATAGTTGACCCGCCAATATGGGCAAGTGTTTACGCTCTTTTTCTTTATAGTATGGCATTTATTTTATTTGTCTATCTTATCATCTGCTTTTGGCGGAAGCGTTTGGCTGATAAGCAAATACGCAAGGCAGAATTGTGGGAATCAAATAAACAAAAAGAGCTTTATGATTCTAAATTAGAATTTTTTACCTACGTTACACATGAGATCCGTACGCCATTAACGCTGATTAAAGGCCCATTGGAAGATGTGATCAAAAATTCGGGGGAGGCGCCTTCCATTAAGGATAGCTTGCTAACCGTTAGGAAAAATACAGATCGATTATTGGAATTGACCGACCAGTTACTTGATTTTAGAAAGACCGAAACCAATGGCTTCAGTCTTAGTTTCATCGTAGTCAATATTAACCAATTGTTAGAGGAAAACTGCTTTCGCTACAAGTCGGAAATGGCCAATAAGAAGCTAGAGCTTGATATAAAATTCTCAGAAAAACCTTTGTTAGCTTTTGCCGATCCTGAAGCTATAAACAAAATCCTAAGTAATTTGATTGATAATGCGGTTAAGTATGCAAAAACTAAAATTTTCATCAATGTGGTGCTTCATGATGAAGTTTTCGAAATTGCAATAAAGAGTGATGGCGAAATAATTCCTGAAAATCTCCATGACAAAATTTTTGAGCCTTTTTACAGGCTTGAGTTAAACAAAGATCAAAGAGGAACTGGAATAGGCTTGCCTCTTGCCCGTTCTTTGGCAGAACTACATCAGGGAACGCTTCAGTTGAGTATTACCGATGATGAATTCAATTTATTTTCTTTAATTCTTCCAAGAAGAGATCACGATTTGGTCAAAACAAATAAAAATTTAACTGGATTGGAAGATGATGAAAATGAAGCTGTTCAAAAACAGAAACCTGTAATTTTATTGGTTGAAGACAATGTTGAAATACGCGAATTCATTGCCGGGAAGCTTTCTAAAAAATTCCAGGTTTTACAGGTGGGAAATGGTGCTGATGCGTTAAATTTAATACAGCAAACCAGTATTCATCTTATTGTTAGTGATGTAATGATGCCGATTATGGATGGTTATGCATTGTGTAATGCGGTTAAAAACAATCTGGAATATGCGCATATCCCATTAATATTACTAACGGCCAAAAGCACACTTCAATCAAAAATAGAAGGCCTTGAATCGGGTGCTGATGCTTATATTGAAAAACCATTCTCACCAGATCATCTGCTTACACAAATTCAAAATCTATTGGCAAGTAGAGATAAAATAAAAAACTATTTCGCAACCTCTCCCTTGGCGCACGTAAATAGTATGGCTTATAACAAATCAGACGAAGCATTCCTGGATCAGTTGAATAAGATTATTTTAGAAAACATCAGCAACAAATCACTTGATGTAGAATTGTTAGCGGAATTGATGAACATGACCAGACCTACCTTCTATCGAAAAATAAAGGCCATATCCAATCTAACTCCGCATGAGTTAATAACCATTACCAGGTTGAAAGAGGCTGCTGAGCTCTTGGTTGTGGAGGACTTTAAAATAATGAAAATTGCTTCAATGACAGGATTTGGATCGCAAGCACATTTCGCCAGATCATTTAGCAAGCAATTTGGTATGTCTCCAACTGAATTTGTGCACAGTATGAAATCTACTAGGGTCAAATCTGAATAGTATTAAATTTTATGTTTTAGCTGGATCAAGCAATTATTTATTGAATTCATTCGCCTGGTCTGCAAAATTGACTTTGTAATTTCTATGTTTAATTCTAACAAACAATTTTAACTATAATTTGCATAAGTTATTTATCAATAACTTAAGAAGTGATTCGAATGGTTTTAATGTGTATAAAATGATAAATGTCGGCTGTCGCCAGGCAGGAATATAAATGAAATGTTGGGTTAGTGTTATAAGATGGGTTTTGTTTTAGGCTTTAATGAACAAAGCCTATCTTTATAGTCGAGATTATTTGATGAGCAGCAAATTTTCTCCTTACTAACAACAACACATCCATCAATGGAGATAAATTTTTACGAATACCTTTTCACCAAGCCGAATAGTCATGTTAATATCCCTACAAACGAGTTAATCGCTAACTGGGCGGAGCGAGTGATGGGCTTACTTTTTATCGAAAACAGCAATAAATTGTATGACAGCGTTGCTGAAATTGAGGAGGAAGCGCATACGTTAACACAGGAACTTTCCAATATTATATCTGCCAGCTGTGAACTGAATGGAAAAGCTTGTAACCAGTCTGCTGCCCGTTTTTTTGAGCAATTGCCCGAGTTATATCGTGTTTTGAATACAGATATTGTTGCCATATATGAAGGTGACCCGGCGGCAAGAAGTAGGTTCGAGGTGATCAGGACTTATCCTGGTTTTTACGCCATTTGCCTATACCGCATTGCGAATTTACTCTACAAGCTCGATATTCCGCTCATTTGGGCATGATAGTGTTATTGGTGGCAACGTTTGGCTTACCGAAAGTATTGAGCCTTTTTCTACTGCATATCATTCTCCAACCATAACCATCAGAAATATTAAAGAAAAGCATTAAATGGCAAGTATAATAGATTTAATTGGCAACACGCCAATGGCTGAGCTTACAAGATTGCACAACAACCCAAATGTTAAAATTTACGCAAAGTTGGAGGGTAATAATCCTGGCGGCAGCGTGAAAGATAGGGCATCATTGAATATGATTAGAAGCGCTATGGAAAGGGGAGAAATTACAAAAGATACCAAACTTGTAGAGGCCACCAGCGGCAATACTGGCATTGCATTGGCCCTGATTGCAAGCTTATTTGGTTTAGATATTGAGCTCGTAATGCCAGCAAACTCTACCCGTGAGCGTAAGGTAACCATGGAAGCTTTCGGAGCAAAAGTAACTTTGCTGGAAAGCATTGAAATTTGTAGAGATTACGCGGAAGATAAAGGCGTTAAGCCAGGCTATTTTCTGTTGAATCAGTTTTCTAATCCAGATAATTATGCCGCACATTACAAAAGCACAGGGCCAGAGATTTGGAAAGATACCCAGGGTAAAATTACACATTTTGTAAGTTCTATGGGAACCACGGGTACCATTATGGGTTGTTCACGTTTCTTCAAGGAACAAAATCAGAATATTCAAATTGTGGGTTGTCAGCCGACTGAGGGTTCATCAATTCCTGGAATAAGACGATG
Organism: Pedobacter sp.; assembly: GCA_004210715.1. Taxonomy (GTDB): domain Bacteria; phylum Bacteroidota; class Bacteroidia; order Sphingobacteriales; family Sphingobacteriaceae; genus Pedobacter. The sequence continues at coordinate 3,410 of SEDB01000018.1, read as the reverse complement.
GCCACAGGAATATTTGCCAAAAATTTTCGAACCAGAACGTGTAGACAGAGTAATGGATATAGACCAGGCGGATGCAACTGAAATGGCCAGGAGATTGGCTAAAGAAGAAGGATTGTTTGCAGGAATGAGTAGTGGTGGAGCTTGTGCAGCTGCAGTAAGGTTGGCAGAAGAGCTTGAAAGTGGTATAATTGTTTTTATCGCCTGCGACAGGGGAGACCGCTATTTGAGTAGTGATCTTTTTGGTTAGTTCTTTCTCTCAAATATCTATATATCAACCTTTTTGGGCAATGTAAGCAAGCGTTTCATTTAGCCAGTCTGAGCTTTTTAAAGTCACATCGGGTTGAACTCCAAAACCTTCAATAGATTTGCCATCCCGAGTTATGATCTGGCAGTTTGGAATAAACATCCAAAATATCGTATCTGTGTTGGGAGAAGCAAAGCTGAATGTATTGCCTGGATTTCCGGCACCAGCGGTCGTTTTTCCCAATAAAGTAGCTCGTTTCATTTCTTTCGCAGTAAAAGCAAAATATTCTGCAGCAGAAAAAGTTTTATCAGAAATGATGATGTAAACCGGTTTGTCAAAAAATGTTGGTCCATTTTCATAATTGAAAATTACCTCGCTTTGGTGCCAGTTATTTTCGCCGGTACATTTTTTTTTAAGCAACGTTTGATAGTCCTTCGATTTATATAAAAATTGATTTATAAAAGCGCTGCTGGCACCATCTCCACCTGGATTTTCAGAAATATCAAAGATGAGTTTTTCGCATTCAGAGAGAGAATCTAGTGTTTTTCGAAGCCCTGTAAAAGCTTCTTCTCCTGCAACACATAAATCCCACTTCATGTAGCCGATCTTATTATTTAAGATTTTTACATTGCTTATTCCAGTTGAAGAGTAAGCGGGCTTATTTTTCGGTTCTTGTTTAGTAGGCAACGATGAAAAACTCATTACGTTGAAATGTTTGTCTTTTGCTTCCCTTCTTAACATTTCGGTAATCATCTTTGCAGCACTATCTGTTGAAACACTATCGAATTTATGCTGCAGTTCCATCTGAGTAAGCTTTCTGTTTAACTCAGCCCCCTTATTTTTATCGAAATAGTGCTGGTCGATTCCTGTTTTTACCAGTTTAATCATTAAGGAAATATCTGCTCTCGCCAGTGATTTTTCGCCTTTAAAATAATTGCAACCTAGGAAAATGCAAGAAAGTAAAATAAAAATGATAGCACGTAGTTTATGCATAATGAGCGCCGATTGGATGAAGAAACGAATCTAAACAATTAGCATAATTATTGGCTTAAAAAATTATTGTTTTACATCACTTTAATCTCTTTTGATTGAAAGGATTTCATCAACTTGAGTAATACCTCGCTTTTGAATGCGGCTTCGATGTACACATTATTAATCCAAACCAATATTTTAATTTCCATACTATCGGCTGCTATATTATTGATGAGTATTTCTGGTGATAAATTACTTACCGTATTGGCAGAGGATTTAATAACATCGTTTATTACTTGTTGTACCGTTTCAATATCTGATCCTGCACTGACTTTTATCAATAATTCTGATTTTAAATAATCGTTACTCAGCGTCCAGTTCACCAGGCGGCCAGAAAGTAAATCGCCATTTGGGATGATTACTTCAGATCCTTGCGGTGTCAAAAGTTTGCTCGAACGAATGCCGATATCCTGCACCTTTCCTTTTTTATCAGCCAATTCTACATAATCGCCAATTCGGAAAGGTTTTTCAAATATCAGGATGATGCCTGAAACAAAATTATTCACAATGTTCTGCATCCCTAAACCAATACCAACGCCCAATGCACCTAATACCACGGTTAGTTTATCCATTGGTAATCCAGACGCTGTAAATGCCAGTAACAGACCAATAACAATAATGATTAATCTAAAAAGTGCCACCTTCGAGCCTTTGTGGCTACTTGCTCCATCAAAACTTACTTTTTCTTCTCCAAAAAGTATGGGCACATGCTTTTGCAATTTATTTGAAAGATATAGGATTGCAACAAAAAACAGCACATTGCCTAATGAGAAGTGGATGCTTCCAAAAATTCTTTCTTTGGTAAGAATATCGCTAACTACTTTTCCTAATCCGGCGGTGATGCTAAGGTTGATTGCAATTACGGTAATCCAAAGAAAAAAACTGAGGAAAGTAAGTAGCTTTTTGAGTTTAGCCTTTAATTTTTGTGGATTAATTCTGGAGAACAAGCCTTTTTTGCAAGAGCTGATTTTGATTTGTAACTCCATGGCATCTAAAAAAATCTGCACAAATACAGCAAGTCCGATTACCTGAGTTAGGCTGATGATGCCCGCCATGGTAAACGATTTTGAAAGGCTTATTCTTCCGAATACATTAAATATGATGGCCAAAGCGTGGAATAATACCAGTACAATTACCACCATTTTAAAAAAGCGCTTAGGGAATTGCGGAACCTTTATTTTGCGATAAAGTTGAATGCCCAGATAGATAAATGCGATATTGATGAAAAGCAGAAATAATCGTAATAGCAGACTTTCATTGATTACACTGGCAAAGACAATCATTAGGCAGTAGCTGCCCAAAATCATCAGCCAAAAGCGCAGCGCCTGTTTTGTAAGTACGTTTCTGAGGTGTATCGACATGATGATTAGCATCAACAGTTGCAATAGCTCCACATAAATAGAAGGGGCATCTGGCTCAAAAAATGGTGTGATGCACAACATTACAATAAGGGTGGCCATTATAGGATTTGGTCGTAAATATTCAAATTTTAATTCACCAATCTTTCTTTTTATGGATAAACGCTGAGCTGATTTGAAGTTGCGATGCACCCAGAAATAAAACCCTGCCATTAACAGGAGAACGAGTACTCTCACATCCCATGTAGAGTTGATAAAATATTGAAGTATTTCTCGTTGTCCATCAAAAGAATCAGATAATCGGGTTTGGAAATCATTAAAATTGCCAGATTGAAGCGGTGCCGACCAGAGGTAGGAAACCTCACGGTTTGCCACTAGCTGACCCGATTTCAATAATTGCTCATCAAGCGTAGCTTGTAAGTCGTTTATGGTAATAGTGATGGCTGAAGCTTTTGCCAGAAGTGTACTCACTGCTTCGAGGCTTTTGCCAGTATTTTTTCCTGCTTGCTGAAGCTTATTCTTAATCTGATTGAGTTGAGCCGCGTACAGCAGTTTTTGCTCATTCTCATTTGAAACGGTTAATAAAGAATCTGAACTGAGATCGACAATCTGTTGTGTCATTTGTTGAAGCTCATTGTTATATTTCATCAGCCTTGCCGAAATGGCATTGGTTTCAGTTAATACATCTTTCAGAATTAGCTTGTAGCTAAGCAAACTCCTGGTTTCTAAATTGCCCTTTCCTGTATCAAAATCTTTTTTAACCGATGAAATACTGG
>SEDB01000219.1 GCA_004210715.1 Pedobacter sp. | reverse complement strand
TCAGAGTGAAAATTACCATATACATCTAAACCATTATGCTCTACCTTATCAATACTGGTAAAGCGTTCATGACCCAATGCTTTTTTGAAGAAGTTGTTAAACTGCATCTGGTTTCCATCATCATAAAGCTGAACATCATCAGTAAAAAGAGAGAACCAGGCTTTTTCATCACCTTTTTGCAAGGCGGTTATGGCAGCTTTAACCTTAGAGTTGCTTAGTTTAGATAAATCAATAGGCATAATCTTAATATTTTGTTTTTGAGCGAAAGTAACCTGAGATATCACTAAAAGGATTGGGATTAAAAAATGTTTCATCAGCCAACAGCTTTAACCAATGGATGCTGCAGATAAATAATTACCAGTGACAATAATAAAAAAGGAAGTTCGATAGCAACACCTTTTAATCGCTCTGCTGAGGTGGCAGTTGTTTCGTTTAAGTGAAAACAAATAATGAGTAGAATTCCTGCTGCTGTAATAAAATTGCCCCATAAAAATGTGGAGGGAAATAAAACTAAAATAGCGCCAATGATGGTGGCAAAACCGATAATCATCATTCCGTTTTTACCCACATTCCACTTCGAGAACATTTCCAACATCGCTGGCTTGCCAGAAACCATAGCCCAGCCTTGCTTAACTCCCATATAAAGTGCAACTAGAATCAATGCTGCACTCAAAATTTTAACTACCATAATAATGATTATTTTGATAAAAGATTGTGAAAGGGAGGATGAATCAAATTTAATAAAAATTGTTTTTAAACCACCGCTAAATTGTTACTTTTAAAATGTAATGATAACCCTCGAAAACGATTACCTAAAAGTAAGCCTTACTGCCAAAGGAGCAGAACTTCAAGGCCTATATAGCAAAGAAACAGCAATAGAATATTTGTGGAATGCCAACCCAAAATATTGGGCCAAGCACAGCCCCGTTTTATTCCCAATTGTTGGATCATTAAAAAATGAGCATTTCAATTATAAAGGAAAAAGCTACGAGCTGCCTCGCCATGGTTTCGCCCGTGATCATGTTTTCGACACCGAAAAAACAAGTAATACAGAAGTTGTTTTTACTTTAAAACAAAGCGATAAAACGTTGAAAGTTTATCCATTCTTCTTCGAGCTGAAATTGATTTATAAATTAATAGACAGGAAGTTAATTTTAACTTACGAAGTAACCAATACGGGCAGTGAGGAAATGCTGTTCTCTATTGGTGCTCACCCTGCATTTGCTGTTCCTAATACTCCAAACACCAGTTACGAGGATTATTATCTGGCTTTTAATACAGATGAAAAGTTGACTTATTGGAAACTGGAAGATGGTTTGGTAGCTGATGAAACCGAAAGTATTGAACTGGACGGCCACAAGTTAAATTTGAAGCATGAGCTTTTCTATAACGATGCGCTCGTATTTAAAACAATGCAAAGCAGCTGCATCAGTTTGTTGAATAATAAAAACGATTACGGCTTACATTTTCATTTCGAAGATTTCCCGTTTTTTGGCATTTGGGCGGCAAAAGATGCACCATTTGTATGTTTGGAACCTTGGTGTGGCGTAGCAGATGGCGTAAACCACAATCAGGAAATAAAACAAAAAGAAGGTATTATTTCGTTATTACCCAACGAAAACTGGGAAAGGTTTTGGGAAGTAGAATGTTTTTAAGAATAACAAAGGAGCAATAAAAATTGCTCCTTTGTTATGATATACAATCTATAGTCTGTTCAATCTAGCGAAAAGGTTTTATTATCTGCTTAATTGCAAAACGGCTAAAACCGGCAAGTGATCAGAGGCATAAGTTTCATTGATAACCTGATGCGAAAGCACAGAAAAACTATCTCCTTTTTTATAAGCAATGTGATCAATGGTATTTTTCGGATTAATTACCGGGATAGTAAAACCACAATCAGTACAAGTTCTCAGAAACTGCTGATCGAAAACTTTAATCGCCTCTGAGCTTGTATTGGCATTTAAATCGCCAGCTATAATTAGTGGCAACTTTTCGCTTTTAGTTATTTTATTGATTTCGTTTACCTGCATCATTCTATTCTCATCAGATTTTTGCGCATCCAAATGGGTAGAGGCAAAACGGATTTTTCTACCATCAGGCAAGGTTGCTGTGCCAATACCCAATACCCGTGGTTCGGCTTTTGCATCTCCGTTGTTAGCTAACTTATATGTCTGCGGATCACTTAAAGGATATTTCGACAGAATCGCCACACCATAATCGCCACCATCATGGTCTATGGCTTTAAAAAAATAAAAGTTCATCTTTAATCTGGTTGCCAAAATCACAGCTTCATTTATATTTCCCGACCTTTTCGTGTTCACGTCAACCTCTTGCAGCGCAACTAAATCTGGCGACTGAGATTCAATAACCTTTGAAATTGCATCAATATCAATTAAGCCTTCTTTTGATTTTGAGGGTGGATTAGCGTGATGGATATTGTAGGTTAACACGCGGATTTCTCCCGGATTATTTTTACTTAACATTGCTTTTGGAGAGCATGATGTCAATAAAACGAAAATGAATAGATAAAAATGACGAAAGAAGTTTATGCGCATGAGTGAGTTTTTTGATCGACCTAAATTAATGAATAAGTGTATTTGAAATGATTTGTAATATATTTTTTATCAATAGGGAGGTTGCTGCCTGCTGATAAAGATTTAAAAATTGGGAAACAACATTAAATATACCTTGTTTAAATATTAATTCTTCAACAGAAAATAATAAGATATATGGATAATCAAGTAGAGAAAAACAAGGCGATTTGCAAAGTATTTTTTGATGAGCTTTTTAATAACGGTAATTTAGATGCTATTGATAAGTTCGTTGATAACGGTGTTACCGTACATAAAACATTTTCATGGCAACGCTCAGGTCAAAAAGCTTTTTATGATACAGTAGAAGTTTTTAAACTTGGTTTTCCCGATTTAAAAATAAAATTCGATGATGTTTTGGGCGATGGCGATAAAGTAGTGGCCAAATTCACAGTAAGCGGTACGCACAAAGAAACTTTTCTAAATATTCCTGCAACAGGAAGAAAAGTTGAATATGAAGAAGTAAACATTGTGAGGTTTAGAGAGGAGAAAATTGTGGAACATTGGGTTGTGGCTGATACTTACAGTTTAATGCACACTTTAACCGATAACGAAATTAATCTACTGGTTTAATTTCAAAATGTAACTTAAATCTGGTTTAGTACTGCCTTTTGTAGTCAAAAAACACCCTCTTATTTGTCTCGATTACATCGCATAAAGCAATTTTTGATTTTATAAATTAGCCTTAAAAAAGACATTATGAGAACCATGCACCCATATTTAAACTTCGACGGCCAGGCTGAAGAGGCTTTTAATTTCTATAAATCTGTTTTAGGTGGAGAATTTATCTTTTTCAAAAAGATGAGCGATGCCCCGGATGCTGATAAATTACCCGAAAATGAAAGAGACCGTGTAATGCATGTGGCTCTTCCCATAAATGAACATACAATTTTAATGGCTTCAGATTGTATGCCATCAGCTGGGCATGTAATTAAACAAGGTAATAACATGTATGTTCATATCGCTGCAGAAAGTAGGGAAGATGCTGATCAGCTTTTCAATGGCTTATCGGCTGGAGGAACGATTGAAATGCCAATGGAAGATATGTTTTGGGGCGACTATTTTGGAAGTTTTAAAGATAAATTCGGCATTCAATGGATGATTAATTTTGGCAGTTATTAGCAAACAGCTCAATAAAAGGACTTTCTGCAATAATGAAAGTCCTTTTATTGATACAAGCTGCGCAACAATCTGATTCGCTTTTTATTTGGCATAATCTCCTCAATTCTGTATCCTTGTTGCTTGCAGCTCTCGCTCATCAGTGAATGGTAGCCAAACACAACATGATCAACTTAAGCCCCAGCCTTTTAAAAACGAAACAACATTTTACCATCCTTGATGGATTAAGAGGGGTGGCGGCATTAGCCATCGTTGCATTTCATTTTATGGAAGTGGTTTTCGAGTTCAGCAAAAATATCCTTGGACACGGTTTTTTAGCAGTCGACTTTTTCTTTTGTCTTTCAGGCTTTGTAATTGCCTACGCTTATGATGATCGATTAGGAAAAATGGGCATTATGGAGTTTTTCAAATCTCGTGTTATACGCCTCCACCCACTGGTCATCTTCGGCTCGGTATTGGGTTTATTGAGTTTTCTATTTGATCCCTTTGGTGGAACAGCGGCACAATATAGCATTGGCAAAATCACCTTGCTTTTTCTAACCTCGGCTTT
>SEDB01000746.1 GCA_004210715.1 Pedobacter sp. | reverse complement strand
TGTGCTTTTAGATAAGCAGTTTGATAAGCAATCCAGGCGTAACAGGTAGAGTGTGATTTGTTGAACGCATAGGATGCAAATGCTTCCCAATCTTTCCAGATTTTTTCTAAAGTTGTAGCATCGTGACCTTTTTCAGCCGCCTGCTTTACAAATTTAGGCTTCATTTTATCCAGAACGTCTTTCTGTTTCTTACCCATCGCTTTACGCAAAACGTCGGCCTCACCTTTGGTAAATCCAGCCAGTTTTTGCGATAAAAGCATTACCTGCTCCTGATAAACTGTAATTCCGTAAGTTTCCTTTAAGTACTCCTCACACGCATCTAAATCGTATTGAATCTCTTCTTCGCCATTTTTACGTTTAACGAAACTCGGAATATACTCCATTGGTCCTGGGCGATATAATGCGTTCATGGCAATTAAATCGTCGAAAACAGTAGGTTTTAATTCCTTCATATACTTCTGCATCCCCGGACTCTCATACTGGAAAATACCGATGGTTTCGCCACGCTGGAAAAGCTCATAGGTCATCACGTCATCAATCGGAAAAGTATCCGGATCGAGATTAATGCCATGCCTTTTCTTGACCAATTTAACGGTATCTTTAATTAGGGTTAGGGTTTTAAGCCCCAAAAAGTCTGAATGGTTTCTGCACTTAAGTCTTTCAAAAGACCCATCGCTTTCAACTCCTGAACGCGTTCATATTCATCCGGACGCAAAGCATCTTTAAGTGCTTTTTCATCCAGGTTGAAGATTTTCGCCAACTTCATATTTGGAATCAGCTTCGCGATTTTATCAGCTTCGAATAAAGGCAAATCTAAAACCCTTGCCGTATCACGGATGGACGATTTCGCCGCCATGGTACCATACGTAATAATTTGCGCCACCTGGCTGGAACCGTATTTATTAATTACGTACTCCATTACGCGGCCACGGCCCTCATCATCAAAATCGATATCGATATCGGGCATGGAAACACGATCGGGATTTAAGAAACGCTCGAAAAGGAGATCGTACTTAATTGGATCGATATTGGTAATCCAAAGACAGTATGCAACCACCGAGCCTGCCGCCGAGCCACGCCCTGGCCCAACCGATACATCTCTGCGCCGGGCTTCGGCAATAAAATCCTGAACAATCAAAAAATAACCAGGATAACCGGTTTTCTCAATGGTTGCCAACTCAAAATCCAAACGTTCTATTACTGGCGGAGTTAACTCACCGTATCTGATTTTAGCACCTTCGTATGTTAAATGTCTTAAAAACTTATTCTCCCCACGTTTTCCGCCATCTGTTTCATCTTCAGCTACTAAAAATTGTTCTGGAATATCAAACTTCGGCAAAAGCACTTCACGGGCAAGTTTGTAGATTTCAATTTTATCTACAATCTCCTGGATGTTTAAAATCGCCTCGGGCAAATCGGCAAAAAGCGCTTTCATTTCATCGCCCGATTTGAAATAATATTCCTGATTCGGTAAGCCATAACGGTAACCTCGCCCACG
>SEDB01000745.1 GCA_004210715.1 Pedobacter sp. | reverse complement strand
CGCTCTACCTCAATAGATTTCGCGGAGAACCAGCTATTTCCCGGCTTGATTGGCCTTTCACCCCTAAACACAACTCATCCGAGAATTTTTCAACATTCAACGGTTCGGTCCTCCAGTGCGTGTTACCGCACCTTCAACCTGGTCATGCCTAGATCGCCGGGTTTCGGGTCTAATACATCATACTCAGTCGCCCTATTCAGACTCGCTTTCGCTGCGCCTACACCTAACGGCTTAAGCTCGCATGATACATTAAGTCACTGACCCATTATGCAAGAGGTACGCTGTCACCCCCTAAAGAGGCTCCAACTGCTTGTAAGCATTCGGTTTCAGGTACTGTTTCACTCCCCTCATCGGGGTGCTTTTCACCTTTCCCTCACGGTACTTGTTCGCTATCGGTCATGTACGAGTATTTAGGCTTGGAGGGTGGTCCCCCCATGTTCAGACAGGATTTCACGTGTCCCGCCCTACTCGAGTCCTCATCCATCACTTTCGCATACGGGGCTGTCACCCGCTATGGCCACTCTTTCCAAAGTGTTCTGCTAGTTGAAGATGAGGCACTGGCCTGGTCCGCGTTCGCTCGCCACTACTAACGGAATCTCGGTTGATGTCTTTTCCTCCGGAAATCGCCGGATCAAAGTTTGCTCACAACTCCCCGACGCTTATCGCAGCGTGCCACGTCCTTCATCGCCTGTACATGCCAAGGCATCCACCAAATGCTCTTACCTCACGCTTGAGAATCCACACCATCAACGACAGGCCTGCATAGAACCTGCGCTGTTTCTAGGTGCGGACGATAATCTCAGCCAGATTATTACATCTGTAAGTGCCGCATACGCACGAGGTCCTTGAACCTCACACGATGCGCCACGGCATCGATTAAAAACCCATTCACAATGTCAAAGAGCGGGCAAATCCCGCAGATTACGGCCGAAGCCGTAAATTCGTGTCTTCATCCCTGGAGTAGTCGTCGCATCTTGCGGCTGGTGGAGCCTATCGGGATCGAACCGATGACCCCCTGCTTGCAAAGCAGGTGCTCTCCCAGCTGAGCTAAGGCCCCGCACCATACGCAAAATGTTCGAGAATGGTGGGCCGAGTAGGAGTTGAACCTACGACCTCACGCTTATCAGGCGTGCGCTCTAACCACCTGAGCTACCGGCCCATTCCCGCGCCAGCTGGCTTTCCATCCTTGCATAGATGCAAAGAGGCAAGCCGCGGGCGGCGTGAGCCAGCTCAGGCTAATCACCCCGACGAACCATAAAGGCCCGTGAGGCAATCTCCAGTGATGAAGGGACATGAGGACGACGGCATGTTCTGTGGAACGGACGAAGCTCTTCCAGGGGCTAGCCCCGGCGCTTTCGGCCAAATCCTTAGAAAGGAGGTGATCCAGCCGCAGGTTCCCCTACGGCTACCTTGTTACGACTTCACCCCAGTCGCTAAACCCACTGTGGTCGCCTGCCTCCCTTGCGGGTTAGCTCAACGCCT
>SEDB01000017.1 GCA_004210715.1 Pedobacter sp. | reverse complement strand
TTTAATGGATAAATCTTCCGGCGATACGAATTATGAAATAACCAGAAGAGATTAGGTTAAGAATTCACCGAAATGTCTATTGCCGGACTTTCGTTACTTATAGTTCAAAGATAATTAAATTTACGATTTAAGGGTTACGATTTTATATTTTTTTGGAAATGTACATTCAGTAGTACTTTTGAACTTTCAGCCCTGCTATCACTTCAATTCCTCGCTCATTCCTCACTCCGGGCTTTCCGTTTTATCAGGTTTATTGACAACGAGCTGTGCTTATTGCATCTCTTGTTATTCAGACCAGGAAGTTTAATGGAGAAACCTTATAAAATGGGTTAACACCATTATCAAGTTACAAAGATTTCTCGACTTCGCTCGAAATGACGATAGCGTGAATTTCCGTGTTTTCCATATTTCCGTGGCAAAAAAAACTTATCAATTACAAAGATTTCTCGGCTTCGCTCGAAATGACGACTGTTTGGATTTCCGTGTATTCAGTGTTTCCGTGGAGAAAAAAAATATCAATTACAAAGATTTCTCGGCTTCGGTCGAAATGACGGCTTCTTAATTTCCGTGTCTTTCATGATTCCGTGGCAAAAATTATATCTCATCACTATTCTTCGGATAATCGAAAAAAACCAAATCACCTGTTCCTTTACTCACCATCTTCCACGAATCAAAAGGGAAAGACATTAATACCATTCCCGCAGTTGGAATATTGTAAATATCTGCATCGCTTAATTCGTTTGCTAAATCTGTGAAACCCGGATTATGCCCAAACATAATCACTGTATCTGCACTATCATCCAAACCATTCACAACTTTTAAAAGGGCATTGGTATTGGCTTCGTAAATAGATTCCTCGTATTGAATATCATCAACATGATAAGCTTCAGCAAAGAATTTAGCAGTAGATTTTGCCCGCTTCGCCGGACTACTCACAATCAAATCGAATTTAAAACCTTTTTTTATCAAACGTTCAGCCATTTCTGGCGCATTTTCTTTTCCACGTTTATTTAAAGGCCGGTCGAAATCTTTTAAATCTAAGTTTCCCCAATCCGATTTACCGTGACGAACCAATAGTAATTGCTTAGCCATTTAGTTTTTCTTTTATCTTGTTTACAATAGTTTCAGGGTTAATTAACTCCATACAAGTTTCAACACCACACAAGCATGGTTTGTTTCCATAAATAGAATTTGGACGTGCAGGATGGTCAATTTGGATGCAATCGCTTTCCAATTGCCCGTAACCTAGAAAACCTGCGTAAGGATGTGTCGGTCCCCAAACCGAAACGACAGGAACGCCAACTAAGGAAGCCATGTGCATACCCGAAGAATCCATGCTCAACATTAAATCGAGGTTTGAAATGATGGCAAGTTCTTCGGTCAGATTAAAATTTCCAATTAAATTATGGGTGTTGGGATAAACCTTAGCCCATTTTTCTGCAGTTTCTTGTTCAGTTTTTCCTCCTCCGAAAATGAAGAGTTCATAACCTGATTGACTCAATGAAGCAATCACTTTCTCCATTTTTTCTAAAGGATAAACTTTATAAATGTGCTGTGCAAATGGGGAGATGCCGACTTTTTGCTTTTTGTTTTGAAATAAGTTTGTCGCTTTTTCCGTTATCTCTTGTGGAGCTTTTTCAAGCTTGTGACTTAGTTTAACATCAAAATCCAATTCACGAAATACATCAGCATAGCGTTCTACGGTTTGGCGTAAAGGTTTGAATATTTTATTGTCAGAACGAGTTAAGGCTTTTTTCTCTGCTCTACCTTTATCAATACGTTTGAGTTTTAACCCAGATAATCTGAAAAAAGTAGAAAGTGCCCTGCTACGTAAATTATCGTGTAAATCGGCTATTGCATTTGGTTTGTAAATATTAAGCTCCTGGAATAATTTATATAAACCTGAAATTCCCTTATGAATGGTTTTGGGTTGAATGGCATGAAAGGTCAGGTTTTTAATCCCATCAAAAAATGGCTTAAAAGCTTCTCGACTAACCATTACAATTTCCACTGATGGATTTTGTTCAGAAAATTCTTTCAAAACTGAAGCAACCATCGCAACATCGCCCATAGCCGAAAAACGTAAAACGATGATTTTTTCTTTTGACATGGCTTTTATCTTTCAGCTTTGGTCTTTATACTTTATTATACAATACTGGGTTTAAACTCGGGTCGTTATACATTTTCATTTGCTTGTACACTTTCATGAATTTTTTGCCAGCCTCAATATCTGCCAATAACTCATCAATACTGTTTGATAAATCTTCGCGTTGAGATAATAAAATATTAAGCTTGGTTTGGCATAATTCACGGTGTTCAGCGGATGCCGTTTCACGTTCCGCTTCTTCCTGCATGTGGTAAATTTTCAAAGCTAAGATAGAAAGCCTGTCTATTGCCCAAGCCGGACTTTCCGTATTAATTTTCGCATCCGGTAAAGCCGAAATTCCTTGGTAAAGATTTAAGAAATAACCATCAATAAACTCCACCATATCTGTGCGAACCTGGTTTTGAGCATCAATGCGTCTTTTCCAGCTCAAACCTTCAACAGGGTCAATTTGGGGGTTACGAACCACATCTTCCATGTGCCATTGAGCAGTATCAATCCAGTTTTTGATGTAAAAAAGGTGTTCTAAACTTTCAGCATCGTAAGGGTTTTCAACAGGATGGTCAATATCATCAAACTTATGGTAATCAGTAATTACTTGATTAAATATGCGGTTGGCAATTTCACTTATCATTGGGCAAAGATATTAAAAGATTTTTTCCTGCGGATTGATTACTTTGCATTAATTTCAATAACCACATTATTTGCTGCACATGCATCAATAATTTTCTTATAATCAATTGGGTAACCCGCTCGACTTAATAATAAACGACCCGTTGGGTGGCCTAAAATGGTAGTGTAAGGATTTTCAATCGCTTTTAGTAAACGAGTTGTGGCTTTTGCTTCATCCATTCTTAAATTACTGTGTACTGATGCCACCACGAAATCGAAAGTTTTAAGTACATCATCGCTATAATCTAAAGAACCATCACTTAAAATATCGCTTTCAATTCCTTTGAAAATTCTAAACGGCGCTAATTTTTTGTTCAATTCATCAATTTCCTGATGCTGTGCAAAAACACGCTGCTCATTTAATCCTTTTGCGTAAACAGCGGTTTTGGAGTGGTCGCAAATACCTAAGTACTGTAAGCTCAAAACGTCTTTGCAATAAACGGCCATTTGTTCAAGCGTATGAACACCATCGCTCCAGGTAGAGTGATTGTGCAAACTTCCTTTTAAGTCATCATAAGTAATTAGTGTTGGAAGTTTGTTTTCTTTAGCCAATTCAATTTCATCGAAATCTTCACGCAGCTCAGGCTCAACGAAAGATAATCCAGCTTTGCTGTAAATTTCTTTTTCATTTGCAAAGGGACCATCGCCAGCTAATGCCAAAACTTTTTGTACATGTTCTGTATTACCCGTTAGCTTAAACCACTCGAAATAAAAATCAGATTTCTCTACAACAAAGATTTTGATTCTTAAACCAGCTTCCGTTGTCGTAATGAATGCTTCTTCGCCAGCTATTAATGAAAGTTTTTCGAAATTTGGCAGTTCAAAAATAACATCTTCCAGTTTTTCTGCACCGATAACAATTTCAAGTTCGTCAATAATCTCGCAAGCTCTACGGTATTGCCCTGCAAAAGCCAGTGCTGAATGGTGGTCAACGTTAATCAGCCATCTGGAAATTTCATCAAGAATAGAATTGGCAAAACCTTCTACATGAGCGTATAAAAATCTTCCATTCGCGGCGAGCTTAAATTCTATAGCATTTTTGATTTCCTCCTGAGTTTTTAAGCCAAAACCTTTAGCTTCAATTAAGCGGTTTTCGTTACAGGCGTAATACAATTCTCCAATACTTTCGATACCTAATGTTCGCCAGATGATTAGGATTTTTTTCGGACCGATTCCTTTGATACCAAGCATTTCCACTACGCCCTCTGGAGTTTGCTGAATAATATCGTTTAACTCCTTAAGTTCGCCAGTTTGCAATAACTCAATAATTTTGGCCGCCAAACTTTTGCCGATTCCCTCAATTTTATCAATCTCATCAACAGGTTTATCCTTTAAGGCAAAAGGTAATTTATCAACTTTGAAATAGGCATTGGCTATCGATTTAATTTTGAAAGGATTCTCTTCATGCAGTTCCATTAACTGCGACAAAAGGCGTAAAGTACGGGCGATGGTTTTATTTTCCATAAGCTGTAAAATTAGAAAATAAAGCGTTAAAACTTTTGAGAGCGGTATTTTTTCAAACAGAATTTATTAATAAGTTGTTCTACAGGCATGAAATCTTCAAAAACAATCTTTGTAGTCTTATGCATTGGCTTTGCTGCTTGTCAATCTTCTCAAAATTCACAACGTCAAAATGATTCCATAGAAAGTGTAGAATCAGGCCCAGGACAGATTGTAGATGCTAATTTTTTAATTGTACCGGGTCGTTCCGTTGGTGAAATTTCGTTAGGCGAGGATATGGAAAAAGTTGGAAAATTATTGGGAAGGCCTGATGCTGGCGATGCTGCAATGGGCAAAGCCTGGGGAATTTGGTACAGCAACGATTCCGGTAGCGGACAAAGGAACGAAATTGCTATTTATTCATCTTACCGAGATACGAGTATGCGTGTTAAAGATGTAAAGCAGATTCGAATTACATCGCCTAAATTTAAAACTCAGGATGGTTTTACCACAGGACTTTCTGAATCGGATACGAAATTGAAATTCCCTGCTATGGAAAGAATTTCATCTTATTTGAATGAACAAAAAGATACCATCACCATTTATGATGCGAAGCAAGATGGAATTGGATTTGAATTTCTGAAAGGTAAAAGTATTTCTTTAACTGTTCATCCAATGAACCAGTCAGTCAACGCAACTTATTTAACCTTACATCCGGAATGGAAACTAATAGAGTAGGGAAACGATGAAATTTTGTCTGACTGGGCCTGTCGAAGTCCAACCTATTTGTGTAAATGGATTCGACAAGCTCAATTTGGCAATACTTCTATTTTATTACAGCTTCAAAAGGCATCCTAGCTTGAATGCCAGAGCTTGCGATAACCTTTTTCATTTGCTGATACAGAAAATAGTTATCTCCCAATTCTTGCTTAGTGTAATAAGTTTTAATTTTATCTGTGCTTTCATCCATTAAAGATTTCCATGGATCAATTACATCTGGATACTCCACCACTTTGTATTCTTTTATTTTTGCTTTTTTAGCTGCTGCTTTTATTGCATCATTGAAACTCCCAATTCTGTCGGCCAGACCAATTTGAACAGCGTCAGTTCCAATCCAAACATGGCCACCACCAATGCTGTCGATGTAAGCTTTGCTTTTCTTTCTGCCATCCGCAACGCGACTCACAAAGCCATTGTAAATTCTATTCAATTCATTTTGGATGATAAATCTTTCGCCTTCAGTCATTGGACGATTGGTTGCCATAATATCAGCGTATTTACCAGTTTTAACACCATCAAAAGTAATTCCCAATTTGTTGGTCATTAAGTTTTGAAAGTTTGGGATAATTCCAAAAACACCAATGGAACCTGTAATGGTATTCGGTTGAACAAAAATACTGTCTGCTGCACAACCAATATAATAACCGCCAGAAGCTGCAACATCGCCGAATGAGGCAATTACTGGCTTTTCTTTTCTGGTTAAAACAATTTCTCTCCAAATCACATCAGATGCCAGTGCACTTCCTCCTGGAGAATTCACACGGATCACAATACCTTTAATATCGTCATCCAAGCGAGCTTTTCTAATTGCTCTGGAAATTCGCTCAGATCCGATTTGGTTATCATTTCCTTCACCACCGCTTATTTCGCCATTGGCATAAATAACAGCTATTTTATCTTTAGCAGAACCTGAATCTCCTTCGTTTTTTGCATAATCATTGATAGATATGGTACGTACATTTTCGTCTTTCGTTCTGCCAGATATGCCTTTTAATTCCTCTAAAATTTGATCTTTATATTTTAAAGCATCAACCATTTTAAAGTTTACTGCATCTTGGGGTTGTTGTACCCTAAAATCATCAGCAATTTTGTATAAGCTGTCTTTTTCAATGCCTCTGCTTTTGGCAATATCAGTTAAAAAAGTGTTGTACAAGCCACCGACATATGCAGTAACTTGCTTACGGTTATAATCACTCATTTTATCTAAAATGAAAGGCTCAACTGCACTTTTGTAGTTACCTACACGAATAACCTGCATTTCTACACCAACTTTTTCTAAGGTTCCTTTAAAAAAGGTAAGTTCAGAGCTAAAACCTTTAAATTCCAACGAACCTTCCGGATTTAAATATATTTTATCGGCCACTGAAGCTAAATAGTAGGCGCCCTGTGTATAAACTTCGC
Source organism: Pedobacter sp. (assembly GCA_004210715.1). Taxonomy (GTDB): domain Bacteria; phylum Bacteroidota; class Bacteroidia; order Sphingobacteriales; family Sphingobacteriaceae; genus Pedobacter. The sequence goes on along the minus strand of SEDB01000017.1, from coordinate 14,396 downwards.
TGTAAGCAATAATTTTTTTATGAGATTTTTTGAAATCAATCAGCGCATTCCTAACCTCACGCATGGTGGCAAAACCTGCATTTGGACTCGTAACATTTAAATAAATACATTTGATATTATCATCATTTTTAGCCGCAGAAATAGCTTTTAACAAATCTCTTAGTCCAATGCCATCATTCTCTCCAGAACCAATTAGTGGAAGATTGCTTAGACCCTTTTTAGGTGTTCTTTCTGTAATACTTTGGTCTAAGTTTATAAATAAAACCGAATTTCTATTTACAGTAACCGTTTTATCACTATCCATAGAAGAAATTATGCCAACAATGACTACGAAACAAATGATAAACACAACAACCATTGATAGGAAAAAACCTAGCATTGATGCAAATAGATACTTGAAAAAATCTTTCATTTAAATGTTAATTTTGTGCTGTAAAGATATAAAAATACATGATGCTTAATATGGCTTTAGAGTGCAGAACTGCTTATTTGTTACTGGGTGGAAATTTAGGAAACCGAGAAGAGAATTTAAGCAAAGCAATTGAACTTATAACCGACAATATTGGCGAAATAGAATCTATTTCTTCTATATATGAAACTGCTGCCTGGGGTAAAACAGATCAACCTGCGTTTTTAAACCAGGCTATTGCTATTATGACGAATTTATCCGCTATTCAAGTACTGGATAAAGCTTTGGAAATTGAAAAAATATTAGGTAGAGTTAGGAAAGATAAGTGGGGCGAAAGGTTAATCGATATTGATTTGATTTTATATGGAAATGATGTGGTTGATGTCGACAATAAACTTAAGGTACCACATCCTCACATGCAAGAGCGCAAATTTGTGATGGCACCCATGGCTGAGATAGCACCAGATATTGTACATCCGGTTTTAGGAATAACTATTTCTGAAATTTTTGAAAATATTACCGATGATTTGGATGTTAACAAATTGTAATTACCTAGCTTTGTTCTATGCAAGATAACCATGATAATCATCCCTTAGATTTATCATATCTTACAGAAATGGTTGGTCATAATCCAGAGTTTATGATCGAAGTTTTTGATACATTTATTGAACAAACTCCTTTCTATTTAGCAGAACTGGAAGATGCTTTATCTAACGAAAATTGGGATAAGGTTGGCAACTGTGCGCACAAAATTAAGCCTACATTTAGTTATGTTGGCCGTAATGATGTTAAAGATTTTGTCCATTCAATTGAGCATAATGCTCGAAATCAGATTGACTTGGAGCAAATTCCAGCCGATGTAGAAAGGTTGAAGGGTTTGCTCGTGCATATTTATGCACAATTAGAAATGGCAAAAAAAGAAATTCAATCGAAGTTATAAAATCAATATTTGAAAAGCAAAGCCTGTTTTAATTGGTACCCATAGCCCTGCTATCACTTCAATCTTTTTTGTAAATAGTCTCGAAACTAAATTCTATACTACACAAAAAAGTATTTTCGTTCTATCTGGTTTATTTAACTCATGTTTCTGCTACTATTTTAAAGCCGCTCCACCGTTGTTAGCAGTTCCCTTAAAATGTATTATCGAAAGTGCAATATAAAGTACTAATACAAATGGAATTGCTGCAAATTGTAGCACAGCAATTAAAACTGCAGATAAAATTAGGAAGATAAATTTGATTTTGTTTTTTGCCCAACTTAAATCACTGAATTTTAAAGAGAATATTTTAATCTCACTTACTAACAAGAAACTTGTAATTGCAGTAATTGTAACGAGTAAAATTGTTGAGCCAATTACTTGAGGATAATCTTTTGCTATGAAAGGTAATGAGCAGATAAATAGCGTATTCATTGGTGTGTTTAAGCCAATGAAATCTTCAGTTTGTCTTTCGTCATTGTTGAATTTAGCCAAACGTAAAGCAGAAAATACGGTTATTAAGAAACCTAAATAAGGTAAATACTCAGAAGAATAATCGCTCGCTTTTAGCAGATGAAACATGATTACACCAGGCAAAAAACCAAAACTTACCATATCAGCCAGCGAATCTAAATCCTTTCCAATAGCTGATTTTACATTTAACAAACGGGCTACCATTCCATCAAAAAAATCAAAAATACCTGAAAGAATAACAAAATATGCTGCAGTTTCTAATTCACCTTTAAATGCAAAAACGATTCCAATGCAACCAGAAAATAGGTTTGCACAGGTAATCGCATTAGGGATATGCCTTTTCATGTTTTTGGAGTTGAAAGTATAAAGTTAAAAGTTTAAAGCTTCAAGGCTCCAATTTTGGAACTTTTAACTTTAAACCCTTAACTTTCAGTACTCTACTAGCTATTCATCGAAATTAAAAATTCTTCGTTGCTTTTTGTACCTTTTATTTGTGCTTGAACAAACTCCATTGCTTCCTGGCTGTTCATATCTGCCAAGTGGTTACGTAAAATCCAAACACGTTGTAAAATATCTCTATCTAATAATAAATCATCACGACGTGTACTCGATGCTGTAATATCAATAGCAGGGAAAATACGTTTGTTCGATAATTTACGGTCTAATTGTAACTCCATGTTACCAGTACCTTTAAATTCTTCGAAAATAACCTCGTCCATTTTAGAACCTGTATCTGTTAATGCCGTTGCTAAAATGGTTAATGAACCACCGTTTTCAATATTACGGGCTGCACCGAAGAAACGTTTTGGTTTGTGTAACGCATTTGCATCAACACCACCTGATAAAATTTTTCCAGATGCCGGAGCAGTAGTATTGTAAGCACGAGCCAAACGTGTAATCGAATCTAATAGGATAACCACATCGTGTCCGCTTTCTACCAAACGTTTAGATTTTTCTAATACAATATTTGCAATTTTTACATGACGTTCTGCCGGTTCATCAAAAGTAGAAGCAATAACCTCTGCTCTTACACTACGAGCCATATCAGTAACCTCTTCCGGACGTTCATCAATTAAAAGGATAATCAAATAAACTTCTGGGTGGTTTTTAGCGATTGCGTTCGCAACTTCTTTTAGTAAATTCGTTTTACCTGTTTTTGGTTGCGCAACAATTAAACCACGTTGTCCTTTACCAATCGGTGTAAATAAATCCATAATACGGGTTGAGTAATTACTGTTATCCGTAAATAAATTTAATTTTTCTGTTGGGAAAAGCGGTGTTAGATAATCGAAAGGAACACGGTCGCGAACCTCAGCCGGGATTCTTCCGTTGATGGTTTCTACGCGAACCAATGGGAAATATTTTTCGCCCTCTTTCGGCGGACGGATACTACCTTTTACCGTATCACCTGTTTTTAAGCCGAAAAGTTTGATTTGAGACTGAGATACATAAATATCATCAGGAGAAGTTAAATAGTTGTAATCTGCTGAGCGTAAGAAACCGTAACCATCAGGCATAATTTCTAAAACACCCTCATTTGTAATTACGTTATCGAAATCCAGATTAGAATAGCTGTTTTCGTTTTTGTGGTGGTTACCGCCTCCAGGTTGTTTCTGCTGGCGATTATCCTCACGTTGTGGTTTTTCTTGTTTTTCTCTTGGCTCTTGTTTTTGCCTTGGAGCCGCAGGAATAACTTCTGCCGATTCTTCAATTAAAGCAGAGATTGGTTTGCTTCCACCGTCTTCCGATTCAACAATCCTGTCTGGTTGTCTTTCAGGTTGTTGCTGGTGTTGTGGTTCATCAAATAAAGTAACTGAATCTCTTCTTCTTTCGATTGGGGCAGAAGGCTCATCTTTACTTAATCTCGCTCTTTTTTTTACTGGTTTTTCAGGGGTTGAAGTGGCAACGGCTGATGCAGCAACTTTTGGTGCTTTAACCGTTTTAGTCTTTGATATAGGTTCTGCTGCAACTTCTGTAGCAATAGTTTCAACTTCACTATAAGGATCAGCACCTGATTTAGCAGCACTTATAATTTCTTGCTGGTGTAAAAGTACTTCAACAAGGTCGATTTTTCTTAATGATTCGGCACCTTCAATGCCATAAGATTTTGCAAGTTCACGTAATTCTGGTGTGAGCTTCTCATTTAATTCTGTTTTGCTAAACATTCTAAATATATATGTTTCAAGAAATTTTTCATTTGTTTATAACGGATGTTTCCTGTTATAAATCTGCACAGGCCTAATTTTGTTGTGTTAGCGTAAGTCTGGCGGTTTCATTGTATATAAATTCTGTAGGCTATAAAACTATAATGAGTTGATTATTTGATGCACTCAAAATGTTTCATAATTGTTTACAAGCTGAATAAAAACGACAAATCGTTTTCAAAAAATGGTAACAAAAAACAAGTCTTGATAAATTTTTCTGGGATATTCAGATAAACGGTTGAGAAATTATGTTGCAATTGTATGTATTTGAAACGTAATCCGCAAGAAAAAGTTTAAAATGTTTATAAAAATAATTAATGTGTAGATTATTTCTTCGTCGCAAAAACTTAAAAAACCTCATATTTGCAGCAAATAAGCCCTTATATGACTAAGCAACAACTTTTTGAGCAAATACAAAAAAAGCGTTCATTTTTATGTGTTGGATTGGATTCTTCGTTGGATAAAATCCCAAAGCACTTATTGAAGTACGAAAACCCAATTCTGGAATTCAATAAACAAATTATTGATGCCACCAAAGATTTGTGTGTTGCTTACAAACCAAATACTGCTTTTTATGAGTGTTATGGAAAAAAGGGCTGGGAAACTTTAATAGAAACCTGGAAATACATCCCTCAAGATATTTTCTCGATTGCGGATGCAAAGCGAGGCGATATTGGTAACACTTCTGCCATGTATGCTGAAACATTTTTTAATGCGCAATCTTCAGAAATGAGTTTTGATTCGGTTACTGTTGCGCCTTACATGGGTAGCGATTCGGTTACACCTTTTTTAACTTTTAAAGATAAATGGGTAATCCTTTTGGCTTTAACATCAAATTCTGGTCATGCCGATTTTCAATTACAGCAAATAGGGGAGGATAAGTTTTTTGAAAAGGTTTTAAAAACATCACAGCAATGGGCAACAGATGAGCAGATGATGTACGTTGTAGGTGCAACACGCGGTTCTGCTTTCGCCGATGTACGCAAGTTAGCCCCAAATCATTTTCTCTTAGTTCCTGGTGTGGGTGCGCAAGGTGGCGATTTACAAGAAGTTTGTAAATACGGCTTAAATTCACAGTGTGGCTTACTGATTAATTCTTCCCGAGGAATTATTTATGCAGGCAATGGCGAAGATTTTGCAGAAAAGGCTAGGGAAGAGGCTTTGAAATTGCAGCAAGAAATGGAGCAGATTTTAGTTGGTGCAAATTTGGTTTAGCCACAGATTTACAGATTTTATTTTTTGCTACGGAAGCACTGAAGACACGGAAAGTAAGGGAGGAAATTTTCTCCATGATAAAAAATTAACGCTATAAAGCCCTGAAATAAAATTAAAAATTCCGTGTTTATCTGTGTTTCCGTGGGAAAACTCTTTTTCTCTTTACATAATAGCTTGGCGTTTAATCTCAATACATACATGAATCCCAAAATAGATTTAAAACTTATACTTGCCTTATCAGGCGTTGCACTGATTTGGGGCACAACCTATTTAGGTATTCGTGTAGCCGTAGAAAGCATTCCGGCGTGGTATGTTACCGCCATTCGCCAAACTATTGCATCGCTTATCATTCTTGTGATTTTAATCAAACAAAAAGAATTAAAGTGGATCGGTTGGCCGAGCTTTAAAAGGCAAATAATACTTTCAATATTAATGGTTATTATTGCAAATGGTATGACAACTGTCGCCGAAAAAACAATTCCAAGCGGATTAACATCGTTAATAAATGCTACTTCGCCACTTTTAGTTTTTTTGGGTTGTGTTTTTCTTGGGATTCAAAAACCAAGTTTAAAAGGCTTTTTAGGTGTTTTTATTGGCTTTTTGGGGATAGTTTTTATTTTTAGAGACGGTATTGGCGATTTATTAGAACCAGGTTATCGAAATGGAATTTTATCTTTAGTTATTGCTGTTTCTGGCTGGACAATCGGGACAATTTATTCAAAAAAACACAGCGGAAAACCACAATATATTTTCTTAAATCTATTCTATCAATTTGTATTCTCAGCTATTGTTCAGTTTGGTTTGGCATTAATTTTTTCAGGCAAAGCCGATGTTAGTTCATGGAAAACTGAAAGTATTTTTGCTGCAGTTTACCTGGCGATATTTGGTTCAGTTTTAGGCTACTTTTGTTATCATTACGCACTGAAAAAAGTTTCTGCTTCAGAAGTTTCCATACTTACTTATTTCAATACCGTTATAGCAATATTTTTGGGTTGGTTAATCCTTAATGAAAAAGTTGATGTGGATTTAATCGTAGCCACAGTTTTAATTATCGCAGGGGTTTTCATCACAAATTACAAAAAGAAGGTTGAAGTGGTTTAATTCGACTCAACGTTATGTTGAATTTATTCATCATCTTATCTTAAAAGCCACTGAAATCAAATAAGGGCAACTAAAAATAATTCAAAACCTTTGGGAATATTTAGTTATCTTCCATAATGAATTTTCCAGAAGATTTTCTTCATTATGTGTGGCAATTTAGGTCGTTTGATCATAACGATTTAAAAACAGCTGATCGAGAAAACCTGAAAATTATCCATCAAGGATTTCTTAATAAAAATGCGGGCCCTGACTTTAACAATGGAAAAATTCAGCTTGGAGAAACAGTTTGGGCAGGAAATGTAGAAATCCATATCAAATCTTCAGATTGGCTAAAGCATAATCATCAAAGTGATCCCAGTTATGAAAATGTGATTCTTCATGTCGTTTATGAGAATGATGTTGAAATTAAAAGAATAGATGGTTCCGTTTTACCCGTTTTAGAACTAAAAAATCGAATTGCAGATGAGTTAATTCAGAAATATGAGAACCTGTTTCTTACGCTTACCGATTTTCCTTGCATTGCTCAAATTCAATACGTAGATCAGTTTATTATTGATTCTTTTCTGTCCCGAACATTAATCGAAAGGTTTGAGTTAAAATCTCATCAGGTAATTGAAACTTTAAATGCATTAAATGGTAACTGGGATGAAACTTTCTATCGTTTTATCGCTCGAAATTTCGGTTTCAAAGTAAACGCCTTACCTTTTGAACTATTTTCGAAGGCCATTCCACAACAGATTTATGGTAAGCACAAAGATAATTCGCTACAGATTGAGGCTTTGGTTTTTGGTTCTGCAGGCTTTTTAAATGATAAATTTGACGAAGAATATCCGAATAAGTTGAAAATGGAATTTCAATTTTTGGAGAAAAAATACAATATCAAACCGATAGAAGTTTCTATTTGGAAATTTATGCGCATGCGTCCACAAAACTTTCCAACCATTCGTTTGGCGCAATTTGCGGCATTAATCGTAAAAGCGAATCATCTTTTTTCAAAAGTGATGGAAATGAGTGGTGTTGCCGAATTACGTGGGCTGTTCGAAAACTTGCCTGTCAATGATTATTGGAAAACCCACTACCATTTTAAAAAAGAAACAGATGGAGTTAGCACTCAAATTGGCAAAACATCGGTCGATAACATTTTATTGAACACAGTGGCTGTGTTTTTATTCGCTTATGGCAAACATACAGGTACACAGTTTTACATCAACAGAGCGATAAAATTGTTAGAAAACTTACCCGCAGAGCAAAATGCAATTACCGATAAATTTACATCAGCAAACGTAAAGATGGATAATGCTTTCGCATCGCAAGGGATTTTACAATTGAAAAAACAATATTGCGACCAGAAAAAATGCCTATCTTGTGGTATTGGTATCAAAATTTTAAAGCAAGCATAATTGCTTAAATTCTGCCAAACTTTATACCTTTTAATCGGTTTAGTCATTATGGAATTCCCACACGAACTTAAAGAACTTTATCCCGATAAAATTATCGAAGTGAGAGGCAACGCTGATGCATTAACGGTGATTTTAAATGCCGATGTTGATATAGAAAAGTTTAAAAATGAGTTAAAGAAAAAATATTCTGGTTTAGAAGAGCAGCAAATTCTTTTTATCAAGCATGAAAACAGGCAAGATTTTGAGAAGTTAATTTTAGAATAGGTCATTTTTCTTAATTAGACTTAACCAAAAATTATTGCTAAATTAGTTCTGAAAAACAATAAATTATTTTCGCTTTCTTTAATTTTGTATTGAAATAAAGATTTTAAATAAGCTTAAAATGTTCCAAAGAATTATTACCTATTTCGAGCAACAGAGTTTCGGGGTTTCGACCTATTTAGCGAATAAGCTTAATATGAGCACAGCAAAAGTGCGGTTGTTTTTTATTTATTCGTCGTTTCTAGCTGTAGGTTTCCCAATATTATTCTATTTTCTTGCCGCTGTTGTTTTGGATATCAGAACGTACATGAAGAAAATGCGGTTGAGGATTTGGGAATAATTTTTAAGTAATATTCACTAAGTTGTACATTATACGTAACTTAAAACCTACAACTAGTCTTCCCTCAAAATATCTGCAATTTCATTGAAACCTTTTTCGGCAGCTAAATCGGCAGGTAATTTCCCACCTTCCATGCGAAGATCCACCTCTGCACCATGCTCTAGAAGCAATATGATTAATTCGATGTTACCTAATTGTGCTGCGGTGTGCAATGGTGCTAAACCTGCTTTTTGGCAAACATTTGGGTAAGCGCCATTATCTAAAAGCATTTTAGTAATATTAATATTATTTGCCGCAACAGCCGAATGTATCGGGAAAACATTAAATCCATTTTTCGAGGCCAAATTTACATCAGCACCTTTAAGGACTAAAAACCTGGCTAATTCCTCATGCCCGAAATAGCAAGCTAGACCCAAAGGTGTAAACCCATCATCAGAAAATTCATTAATAGCCTCTGGTTTTTGAAAAATAAGCAATGTTGCAGCATCGAATTTGCCTACTGCACAAGCCTCGAACAAAGTTAATTGATCAGTAAACTCGGCAATCAGATCAGCAATGTTTTGCTTCTTATAATAACAGGCCAATAGTAGTGGAGAGATGTTGTGCGAAGTATCAGTATCTGCCAATTTTGGGTTTTGAACCAAAATTTCTTTCACTGCTTCTAAATTTCCTGCTTCAATCTGTTCTTCGAGCTGTGCTATACTCATATTGTTGATTTTATTTCAAATAATCGATTTAAATTAACAAAAAATTAATAGCGTTTAGAAATTTTTACTAAAATATAATGTTGATCAATTCAATGAAAGTTTTATGTCTTTGGCAAGCTCAAACTCACAAATTATATGAGTGGATAGGAAACAGGACTTTATTAGAAGCTAATCCGTAGGTTTAGTAAACCTGATAGGAATGGAAATACTTTTTGTTGCAGGTTTTCAACAAGCTCAGACTGACAGGGATAAAAAGATTGAAATGGATAGCAGGACTACAGAACCTATATAACACAGCGCCTACATTTCCAATAAAAAATCCCGTTTAACCTCTCCAGGCAAAACGGGATTAAAACCTAAAACAAAATCCGTTTCATTTGACAAAACGTACAACTTGTGTGTTGTTAAAATAATAGACAAGATTTTCTGTTTAAGGTTTAATGGAGGCTGGATAATTTTATTCAAAGCGATTTATAAAAACTCAATAGATACAACTATATATTTTATATTTGTTCAATATTAATATTAGTACAGAAAATGGCGGTAAGGGGAAACCAGTTAAGAACCAACACATTCAGAGATAAAGGGGCTGAAAACGCATCAGGTAGAGCGTCTTCTAGTCGCCAACCGAAAGAAAGAAGAGAATATTTGCCAAGTTTCGACTTGCAGGATGGGCGTGCTGTAAAAATTGTGGGTTTGTTTTTTGTTATACTCTCACTTTACTTTTTAATCGCTTTTACCTCGTATTTATTTACCTGGCAAGATGACCAAAGTTATGTGATTGATGCCAACGGAGGGTGGGGCAATTTATTTAAAACAGCCGAAGAACTTAAGGATTCGGGTGTTACCATACCGGTTGTACAAAACTGGCTGGGCAAATTCGGGGCCTTATTGTCGCACCAATTTATTTACGAATGGTTCGGTATTGCTTCATTTTTATTTGTTCTGGCATTTTTCATTATCGGCTACAGATTATTATTCAAAGTTAAAATCCTTTCGATATCTAAAACATTAGGTTATAGCTTTTTCTTTTTGCTTTTTATCTCTTTAACATTAGGTTTCGCCCATAGCTTTTGGTCTGAATCGCCACATTATGTTGAGGGAGAATTTGGATACTGGAGCAATAAATTATTAGCTGCACAAGTTGGCGCTGCAGGTGTGGCTGGTTTAATTGCTTTTGCCGGATTAACAATTTTAATTATTGCATATAACATCGATTTTAAATTTCCTGAACGAAAAGAGAAAGAAGTTTATCTTGATAACGAAACACCTGATTTTGTAAACGAGGTCCGCGAGAAATTTGCTCAAAAAAGAGAAGTGGAAGAACCATCTGAGCCGATTGAGTTTCCTGTACGTGATAAACCTCCTGTAAATAATGAACGTCGTCAACAAAATGTGGTTATCCAACCAAGTCGTTATGAGGAAAAAGAAACAGTAGAAGAAGTAATTGCTCCGATACCTTTATCGCCTCTGGCAACTAATTTACCATTGGCTACATCTGCTGCTGCCGCTGCAATGCCATTAACTGTTGAGCCTGCAATAGAAGAAGAGGAAGAAAAAGAGCCTGTTTTTACCATAGAGAAAACTGAAGAAGAAAAAAAATCGGACGATTTAGTGGAGCAATTTGGTAACTATGATGAGAAGCTGGATTTATCGGGTTATAAGTACCCAACAGTTGATTTATTAGAAAACTATGGCACCAACAAAATTTCGGTAAATGCCGAAGAACTGGAAGCCAACAAGAATAAAATCGTAGAAACACTTAATCATTACAATATCGAAATTGATAAGATTAAGGCTACAATTGGTCCAACGGTTACCCTTTATGAAATTATTCCTGCACCTGGAGTGAGGATTTCCAAAATCAAAAATCTGGAAGATGATATAGCACTTTCTTTAGCTGCTTTAGGTATCCGTATCATTGCACCAATGCCTGGAAAGGGTACAATTGGTATTGAAGTGCCCAATCAACACCCTGAAATGGTGCCTATGAGAAGCATTTTAAATACGGAAAAATGGACTTCAAATACCATGGATTTGCCCATTGCTTTAGGTAAAACCATTAGCAATGAAGTATTTATTGCCGATTTAGCTAAAATGCCCCACTTACTGGTTGCGGGTGCTACTGGTCAAGGTAAATCAGTTGGTATTAACTCTATTTTGGTTTCACTGTTATTTAAGAAACATCCAGCTCAATTGAAATTTGTGTTGGTCGATCCAAAAAAAGTAGAGTTAACTTTATTCAACAGGATTGAGCGTCACTTTTTGGCAAAGCTTCCAGGTGAAGCTGATGCTATTATTACCGATACGAAGAAGGTGGTTAATACTTTAAATTCACTTTGTATTGAAATGGATCAACGTTATGATTTATTGAAAGATGCGCAGGTTAGAAATTTAAAAGAGTATAACGATAAATTCATTAAGCGTAAGCTTAACCCAAATAACGGACACCGTTTCTTACCTTTCATTGTTTTGGTGGTGGATGAGTTTGCCGATTTAATGATGACTGCCGGTAAAGAGGTAGAAGCTCCAATTGCCCGCTTAGCGCAGTTAGCCCGTGCTATTGGTATTCACCTGGTGTTGGCTACGCAGCGTCCATCGGTGAATATTATTACAGGTACAATTAAAGCCAATTTCCCGGCAAGGTTAGCCTTTAGGGTTTTATCGAAAATCGACTCCAGAACAATTTTGGATAGCGGTGGTGCAGACCAGTTAATTGGTCGCGGAGATATGCTTTTATCTACAGGCAGCGACTTAATCAGGCTACAGTGTGCTTTTGTTGATACACCAGAGGTGGATAGGATTTCTGAATTTATCGGTAATCAACGCGGTTATGCTGATGCTTATCAATTGCCGGAATATATTGACGAGGCAGGCGAGGGAAGCAAGGCAGATTTTGATCCGAATGAACGTGATAAATTCTTTGAAGATGCTGCAAGATTGATTGTGATGCACCAACAGGGTTCTACATCGCTTATTCAGCGTAAATTGAAATTGGGTTACAACCGTGCAGGTAGAATTATCGATCAATTGGAGGCTGCAGGTATTGTTGGCCCATTCGAGGGAAGCAAGGCCCGTGAGGTTTTATATCCTGATGAATATTCTTTGGAACAATTCTTGAATAGTATGAATGATAAGGGTTAGGTTAAACCAATACTAAAAAATTTACTCTAACGTTTGAAAGAAAAAATTTAAATACACAAGATGAAGAAATTAATTTCAGCATTAATGGTTGTCGTTGCTTTTACAACTTCAACTTATGCTCAAACTGATGCGAAGGCTAAAGCAATTCTGGCAGAAGTAAGTAAAAAATACAAATCCTATAACATTGTAAAAACCGATTTCTCTTTTACTTTAGATAATCCAAAAGCAAAAGTTAAAGAAACACAGCAAGGCACATTGTACGTTAAAGCCAATTCCAACAAGTACAAGGTGGCCATGACAAACCAGGAGTTGTTTAGCGACGGTAAAAGCCAGTGGACTTACCTTAAAAAGGACAAAGAGGTGCAAGTGAGTAATGTAGATAATAGTGGCGATGCGATTAATCCTGCAAAAATATTTACCGTTTATGAGAAAGGTTTTAAATACATTTACAATGGCGAAGAAAAGGTTGGCGCTAAAACTTATCAGATGATTGATTTAACGCCAGTTGATGCAAAAAAATCAATTTTCAAAGTTCGCTTAAGTATTGATAAAGCTGCCAAGCAAATTGCTAATGTGGTTTTGTTCGACAAAAATGGTAACAAATACACTTACAATGTGAAAACCTTTTCGCCTAACGTAAATGTACCAGAAACTACATTTGCTTTTGACGCCAAGAAATATCCAGGTGTGGAAGTGGTAGATTTAAGATAATATTCTTTCCGCTTTGCGGGATAAGAATTTGAAAGGTTCAGCTGGAAACAGCTGAGCCTTTTTTGTTTAAGGCTTTCAAGGTTTTTACTACGAAAGATATTTTAAACCAAGCCGAAAAATACAAAGTGCATTTTTTGCCACGGAAACACAGAAAATTTAGAAGCAAATGGTAAAGCATATATTTGTTAACTTATATCTCTCTAATTCCCTAAATGATAAAAAGATAATTTGAATGCTGCGCAGATTTCTCTAAGTTTGCTTCAATGTCATTGCCACTAACAAACCATACTTTAGAGAAATTGGAGCAATTGCTTTTTGCGATGGGTTTTAAGGTTCGTTACGAGAAAGGAAATTTTAAAACGGGCTCTTGCCTGCTCGAACATAACAAAATCATTGTGGTTAATAAATTCTCTAATCTTGAAGGTAAAATTGCAGCTTTGGTTACCTTGGTAAAACAAACCAGTCCAGCTGAAAATCTGTTAGACGATAAACAACGACAATTTTTTCACTCTTTACAACAAACCGAGTTATTTTAATGCAGGTACGAACAGCAGAATACTTATGTAGAAAGGAAAGTGTCTTACGATGAAAATTACTTTTTTGGGTACTGGTACATCACAGGGCGTTCCGGTAATTGCTTGTAAATGCGAAGTTTGCCTATCCAATGATCAGAAAAATAATAGGTTAAGGACTTCCATTTTAATCGAAACCAATGACAAAACCATTGTAGTAGATAGCGGTCCGGATTTTCGGTACCAACTGCTGCGGGAAAAAGTTGAAGATTTAGATGCCGTTTTGTTTACCCACGAACATAAGGATCATATTGCCGGTTTAGATGATATTCGTCCGTTTAACTATTTGCTTAAAAAAGTGATAGATGTTTATGCTACAGAGCGGGTTCAAACTGCTTTAAAGCGAGAATTCTATTACATTTTTGCCGAAACTAAATACCATGGTTTACCACAAATTAATCTTCATACCATTATTAATGGAGAAAGTTTTAAAATAGGAGATACCGAAATTATCCCCCTGGAAGTGATGCATCATTTATTGCCCATTACAGGTTACCGGATAGGGGATTTTACCTACATTACGGATGCTAAAACCATCTCTGAGGCTAGTTTCGAAAAGATTAAAGGTACAAAAATTTTGGTTATCAATGCTTTGCAGAAGGAGCCTCACATTTCACATTTTACTTTAGCGGAAGCCATTCAGTTTGCACAAAAGGTTGGTGCAGAAACTACTTATCTTACCCATATTAGTCATAATTTAGGCTTGCATGCTGTAGTTGAAAAAGATCTGCCGGCAAATATTCGGTTAGCGTATGATGGATTGAAAATTGAATTGTAATTATCTGTTTCAGGAATCTAAATTTAAATTATATTTGCAACACAAACTCAGGTGGCGAAATTGGTAGACGCACCAGCTTGAGGGGCTGGCGCCTGTATGGGTGT
>SEDB01000218.1 GCA_004210715.1 Pedobacter sp. | reverse complement strand
GATGTGGTCAGCGGCAACCAGATAGGTAAAAGCAAGTTTATAAGAAAGTGATAACAGTATAAGATGAGAAGTACATTTTCCAGATTTTTGATGATGGTTTGCGTGGTGGGCATGCTTACTTTAATTTCAGCTACAGCAAGTGCGCAGATCATATGCGATAATCCCTCTGATCCTTTTGATTGCTACGATCCGGATGACTATCCGATAGATGATCATATTTATTATCTCATTGCAGCAATCATCATTTTTATTTTTTATAAGCGATACAATGGAAGGGCAAAAAAGCAAAACAGTTTGCAGACCCAATAAAGGCTATTATAGATTTTTTCGCTACAGTTTGCTTTGACTTCTACGCGCATCAAGGTAAAAAATAATGTCACTTTCTATTTGATGCAAATGTTATCTTAATGCGTTGTCTCTGCCAAATTTAGTTTCCAAATATCAATCAAATAGTTTGGTGGTGGGATTAAATAGATCCGTCGGCCAATTTAATTACTCTAAATGTGGCTGCATTGATGATTTTAATTTCTTCCCTGTTGCATATCACTCAGTAAAAATTACGTATAGAATTTAGATAGTTGTTAAAAAGTTAACTTTTTTATATCGAATAAGGAGTCAGGATTTCTATTGGTCGTTTGATAGATTTTTTGATTTCATTCTAAAGAAATGCATTGTTTTAGATCGGCAGATAGTAATTTTTAATAATCCTCAATTTGATGGTAAAATTTATTGATAACTGTCAAGACAATAATTCATTATGTTTAGGCGTTGAGTAAGAATTTCACTATTTTTGCGGCTGTAACTATCGTCCCTGTTTATGGCAAAATTATCTATCTCAGTCGAGAAATTATTATGCACTTTATTTTTATTTGTTTCAGTTTCTATTCAGGTCAGAGCGCAAGCTATAAGTAATTATAGCGTCACTGCTTCCACGTCTACTTTTATACCGTTAACTGCTTCCTCAATAGTAATTTCTGCTGTGACTGCGGGAGATTTAAACAATGGAAGGGTAAGCGGTATCCCCATTGGTTTTGAGTTCTGGTACATGGGAAACCGTTTCACGGAGGTTTCGGCCTCAACTAATGGATTTATAAGTTTTGATAATATATTAAATACCAATAACTATGGATCTATAAATAACTTAACCAATAGCGCTCAAAGAAATGTTTTGGCACCTTTGTGGGACGACTTGTCATTAACTGGGAGTACGGTTTCCTATTTAACCTCCGGGGTAGCAGGATCTAGGGTGTTCACAATTCAGTTCTTGTCTGTTAGATGGGATGCTACTGCAACTGGTGGTAGGATGTCATTCCAAATCAGATTATATGAGTCAAATGGTTCCATTGAGTTTAATTATACTCAAGTAAATGGTGCCACCGCACTTTCTAATCCAAGTGCTTCGATTGGTATCAATGGCCCCAGCGCAGGTACTTTTCGTTCATTAACCTCTGCAGGTGTACTTACTGCAACTGAGACCAGCAATATCAATTCAAGACCGGTAAGTGATCAAAGGTTTACTTTCACTCCATCTTTGTTAAGTGCTCCAGGGGCGTTGACATTTTCAAATGTCAATCAAAGCGGAATGACATTGAATTGGCAAGCAGTTGCTGACGCCACGGGGTACGCGATATATAAGTCTTCCGATGGGGGGGCAACTTTTACCTTTGAATCAGAAGCATTAGCTGGGGTACTGTCATATACTGCTACCGGACTCGATCCCAACACTTCTTATATCTGGCGAATATATGCTGTAAGGGAAAGCATTAGTCCAACTACGTTTCGGTCCGGAGTCCAAAATACCAGTTTTCTTTTCGCATATCCCTTTTCAGGGAATGCCATGGATGTAGCTGGTAGCAATAACAATGGAACACCTCAGCCTTTTTCCGGAAGTCCGGCAACCTTAACCACAGATAGATTTGGAAATGCAAATAGTGCTTATTCCTTTGATGGAATTGATGATTATATCAGCACGTCAACCTCTATGGCTGGGCCGCAGGTTTTTTCCATTAGTATTTGGTTTAAATCAGGTGTTGCTGGGGGCAAACTAATTGGCTTTGGTAGTAATCAAACGGGGTCTAGTGGAAGTTATGATCGACAGTTATATATTGGAAGTGATGGGAAGCTATATTTTGGGGTTTATCCAGGTAACGTGGTTACCATTCCATCTATTAACTCTGTAATTGATAATAAATGGCATAATGCTATTGCGATGATGTCCAGTAGCGGCATGAAGCTCTATGTTGACGGGGTATTGCAGGGTACCAATCCAAATACTGTTGCGCAATCCTATTCTGGATTCTGGCGAATAGGATATGATAATACAAACGGCTGGACAAATATAGCTACAAACTGGTGGTTTAACGGATCGCTGGATGATATACAGATTTCCAGCTACGAGCTTTCAACAGCAGAAATCGCATCACTTAGTTCTTCAGCATATGTCAGCTACGGTTATACTTTGCCAATTACCTTGAACACTTCGGGTATCATCTCGGGTACCCAAGTAAATTTCCCTTACTTAATATCCATTGTAGACGATAATTTAAAATTGTCTGGAGATTGTGATTTAAGTGCATCTACTCCAATCTTCGGAAAAGTCACATCATCTACAGGCAACGACATATCATTCACTGATGAGTTTGGTGCTGCACTCAGCTACGACATAGAAAAATACGTGCCCTCAACAGGATCGCTTCTGGTTTGGGTCAAACTTCCCTTTGTTTCCGGATCAGCGAATAAAAAGTTGAATATCTTGATTGGCAATCCCTCAGCTCCGGTAAATGTGCCTGCAAACACTTGGACAAATGATTACAAAGCAGTTTTTCATTTCAACGAATCTACATACTCTGGTTCAACGGTTGATGCTACCTCTACAGCTCTCGTTGGAACAGCATCTAATATGAATGCATCTAATCTCATTTCTACCGGTAAGGTAGGAAATGCTTATACTTACAATGGCAGTAATCAACAGATAAGTGTGGCGGCAAACCCAGTATATGCCATTACTGGCACATCGTATACAATTTCTGCTTGGATCAACCTTTCTGGAGCTGCAAATGACCAAAAGGTGGTTACCAATCAGGAGATAGAATCTGTCTCGAATGCTGACCCGGATCTTCCTGCAAAAAAGGGTGGGTATAAGATTGGACTGAATAACTTGATTCCAGAATCGGAAAACAGAAGTACTAATGGTACTACCTTTAGTAACAGAGATACTTATTCAAACGTATCTGGTACCTCAACAAAACTGAACTTAAATAACTGGTACTATGTTCAGAGTGTTTTCAATGGAGATGTTGTCACTACTTTTGTGGATGGTGTTGAGCGTCAGAGAAGAAGTAATTCCCTCCCCGCAACCTCGGGAAGAAATTTGCTGATTGGCGTAGGAGAGGGTGGAAATCTATATTGGTTTAATGGTATCATTGATGAGATTCGCATATCAAATGTTGCAAAGTCTTCCAATTGGCTTCTATCGGAATTTCGTAATCAGAATAATCCATCTGCGATCACGAAAGGTAGTATTGTCGCAAACCTCTCAATTGCCTCTGGTTTTCCTGGCTTAATCTACACCTTTACGGGTAGTAATACCAATTTCACTGCTCCTGGTAACTGGACAAATTCGATTGCAAATGTAACAGGTGCACCTTCAGGAAACTTTGCTTCAGTTATAATTCCCGCAGGTAAGGCACCAGTATTGTCTGCAGATCAAAGTGTTTACGCCATCTCAATCGCAAACGGTTCTACTCTAGGTTTGCAAGGGAAAGTCCTAAATGTAGGGTGTAATGTGTACAACAATGGACAAATATTGAATTCAGCCAATTCAACGTTAAATTTTAATGGTAATATATCATTACAGCAGTACTTTGGCACTTCAGCAGTTACTACCTTAGACAATTTATCTGTAAACAATAATACGACTGGAACGGTTAACATAAATTCAAACAGTAGAATAGATGTTTTAAAGCTGATTTCCATTACCCGCGGCACGCTGAACACTACTGGGATTGGTGGGGGTGGAGTTACCCTGAAATCCACTGCTTCGTCAAATGCAAACATCGGCCCGCTGATTTCAGGGGTGTCAGATATAACGGGCAATCTCAATATTGAGTCCTGGTTCACCGGAGGGCTGAACGGAAGCACTCCTTTACAGAACTACTGGCGCGGCACCAGGCTGGTTTCTACGCCGATCAACGATGCTTCACTCACCAATAAGACCTACAAACAGCTGCAGTCATCGATGATCATCACAGGTAACAATGGCGGGGGTTTTGATATCGGAAA
>SEDB01000217.1 GCA_004210715.1 Pedobacter sp. | reverse complement strand
GGAAAACTGGCTGACTATGTGATATTGGAGAAAGATATTACAAAACTTGATCCAGTTCAGATTCAATCGGTAAAAGTTTTGAGTACAGTGGTTGGTGGAAAGCAGGTTTTTAAAAACAAATAATCAATCCAATTAAATCATCTTCAAAGCATATCAAAATAGCTGTAAGTTTACTTGCTGTAATATAAGGGACTCTATTTGGGGTCCCTTAATAATTTCCGATCTATTTTATCCTTATACAATTTCCAAATTGTACAACATTTCCCCCATCACAAAGGGAATTAGGCTTAACCCTTCAAGCCATATTTATTTTACTGCCAAATCCCCCATTCGCGTATATTTCTCTTACAAATCCAAGGCATCCATTTTACTATCAATAATTAAGTATTTCTAACCTTTAAACACAAATATTTGCTTTTCTTCAAACTGAAACAGAATAATTTTGTTTCAAAATTTAGACTTGTCTAACTTTATTATTTGACTTATCAAATTTTAAATTTACATTTACCAAAAATTATCATTCCTATATGAAGAAATTATCCTCAATTATTATAGTTTTTCTTTACTGCGCTACTGTTATGGCCCAATCAAGGCCCGACGCTACAAATCATAAAATTGTGGGAAAGGTAAGTTCCGCGACTGGCGAAGTAATTGAAAGCGCAAGTTTACTGCTGCTCAAAACAAAAACAGGAAGTAAAACAGATTCTTCCGGAAGTTTCTCCATTTCCAATATTAAGCCAGGCACTTACAGTCTTCGGGCATCTGCAGTTGGCTATCAAGCTAATGTACAAACTTTGGTTTTAGGGCAAAAAACAATCGATACGCTAAATTTCATACTGCAACCAAACGACAACACCTCACTTAACGATGTTGTAGTAACCGGAACATTAAAAGAGGTGCAGCGATTAGACAGCCCAATACCGGTTGAAGTTTATACTCCTAGTTTTTTCAAGAAAAATCCAACTGCAAGCTTATTTGAAGCTGTTGGCCTAATCAATGGTGTGCGGCCACAGCTCAATTGCAATATCTGTAATACTGGCGATATACATATTAACGGAATGGAAGGTGCTTACACTTTAATTTTAATAGATGGGATGCCGATTGTAAGCGGGCTATCTACTGTTTATGGACTGAGTGGAATACCAAATAGTATGGTGGAGCGAATTGAGGTTGTGAAAGGACCCGGAGGTGCACTTTACGGATCAGAGGCAATGGGTGGAATCATTAATGTAATTACTAAAAGCCCTGCCAAAGCGCCAAAATTGAGCCTTGATGTTTTTGGCACCACCTGGCAAGAATATAACGCCGATGCATCAACCAAGTTTAGGCTTGGCAAGGCAGAAAGCTTGTTTGGTTTGAATTACTATTATTACCAAAACCGTTTAGATAAGAATGATGACGGCTTTACAGATGTAACACTTCAGAACCGAATTTCACTATTTAATAAATGGACTTTTAAAAGGAAGAACGATCGGATAGCGAGTATCGGATTGAGATATGTTAACGAGGACCGTTTTGGTGGAGATATGAATTACACCAGGCAACTTCGTGGTTCGGATAGTATTTACGGCGAAAGCATTTACACCAAACGTTTCGAGGTTCTGGGCTTATATCAATTGCCTTTAAAGGAAAAATTTATGCTGCAATATTCCTATAACTGGCATGATCAGAATTCTTATTATGGTACCACGTCTTACAATGCCTACCAAAAGATAGCTTTTGCCCAACTCTACTGGGATAAACAATTTGGAAAAAAGCATGATTTCCTGTTAGGTATTTCTTATCGCAAAACTTTTTATGATGATAATACACCAGGAACCGCTGGCCCGGATGTAACCAATCCGACTAATCAACCCGCAAAAACACCATTGCCTGGAGTTTTTGTACAAGATGAATATAAAATAAATGATAAAAATACCCTTTTGGCAGGATATAGGTTCGATTATGATAAAATACATGGAAGTATCCACTCGCCAAGAATTGCATACAAACTTTCTCCAAATCAAAACAATACCTTAAGAGCTAGTTTTGGTACAGGCTTTAGAGTAGTAAACCTTTTTACAGAAGACCACGCTGCACTAACTGGTTCGAGAAAGGTCGAAATTACTGAAGAACTGAAACCGGAAAGATCAATTAATACCAATCTGAATTATGTGCTGAAAATCCCAAGTCCGGATTTCTTTCTTAATCTGGATTTCACAGGTTTTTATTCTTATTTCAACAATAAAATAACGGGCGATTTTGACACCGATCCAAACAAGATTATTTACGATAACCTTAAAGGACATGCAATTTCCAGAGGGCTGTCTCTAAACATAGATGCTACCTTTAAATTTCCATTAAAGGTTTTGGCAGGCATTACTTACCAGGATGTTTATCAAAAAGAAGATGATGGAACAGGCACCATGGTTAAAACCGTTCAATTGTATGCGCCAAAATGGAGTGGTACTTTCTTAATAGGCTACACTTTACCAAAGGATTTCACCATCGATTTAACAGGAACATACAACGGCCCGATGCGGTTGCCAATACAACCAAAAGATTTCAGACCCGAATACTCACCTTGGTTCTCACTTGTAAATATTCAGCTAACAAAGAAGTTTAAAAGTGGAATTGAAATTTATGGAGGTGTAAAAAACTTATTCAACTTTGTGCCTAAATACGCACTGATAAGAACATTCGATCCATTCGACAAAACTGCATCTGATCCTGTTAGCAATCCAAATGGATATACGTTTGACACCGAATATAATTACGCTCCACTACAAGGCATTAGAGGTTTTTTAGGTGTAAGATTGGCGATCAATTAAATTAAAGTACAATGACTGCGAAATAATCCATCATGTTAAAACGCAATGTTTATTAATCAATAGTAATACCTTAAAGAAATCTTGTTTTCGGTATGACTTTGATGGTACAATTTATGTCATGATCTAAAAAAATGGCTTGTAACTTAAAAAATAATGAGTATATTATCATTTCCATCAGGATTAACCGCTCCGGTTAACAGAATTTTTCATTAAAACTTTTCAAATTTGGCATTAAAAAAAGCAGGATTTTACAGGGGCCCACGCTTGCCCTTCAGAAAGAAAGAAGCAGAACATAAGATAAATAAGTTGATCACCTCACCTGAGGTCCGCTTAACGGGAGAAAACGTTGAGACCAATATTTACCCGCTGGCTGAAGCGCTTAAAATGGCTGAAGAACTTGATTTAGATCTGGTTGAAATTTCTCCAAGCGCAACACCGCCCGTTTGTCGCATCATTGATTACAGCAAATTCCTTTACGAGCAGAAAAAAAAGCAAAAGGAAATCAAGAGCAAAGCGAAACAAACCATCATTAAAGACATCCGTTTCGGACCAAATACAGATGAACATGACTTTCAGTTTAAAATGAAGCATGCCATTTCGTTTTTAGAAAGCGGAGAAAAAGTACGAGCATTCGTTCACTTCAAGGGAAGATCTATTGTATATAAAGACCAGGGAGAAATACTGCTTTTGAAGTTTGCGCAAGGCCTGGAGGAGGTTGGTAAAGTAGAACTATTACCTAAACTCGAAGGTAAACGCATGTTTTTAACCTTGGCACCAAAAGCTATTAAAAAATAGCGATCCGAAATTTCATTTTTATTTTATACAAAAGGTTGCCCTTCATACTAACTTGGTTTTAGTGGAGGGCAGCTTTTTTCAATATAATCGTGTGCTTTTTTATTCTTTTTAAGTTAGGATTAATAAAAAGTTATAAAACACATATTAAACCATTTAAAATCCAATTATCATAATTGAAACTAAGGGAAACTTCGCTAAATTTTGTAATGTGTGACTAAAAATTAAGGCTAATTTTTATTTTATTGAAAACATTTTACGTTATCTATTCTTTTATTAGAAACCTTGCAGCATTAATTTCTTAAAATTTCATTTATGTCCTGGCATTTTTCAAGAACGTGTTTCCCAATTTATTTTTTAGTAGTTCTCCTGTTTTCCTTAATTAATACTCCAATTGCTGCGCAAGATAGCCTGAGAAGAGAAACAGATTCTATAGCTCAAACCATTCCCGACACCCTTCTTTTTAAAATCCAAAAAGCGCAATCAACCATTACCGAAATTAATGCGGCCAACAAAAAAGGCTATGAAGTAGAAGTAATAAATGAAAGGATTTCGAATATTCAGGCCAGTATTTCATCGGTTAAAAAAGATTTTGATACAGGAAAGGGCAATTTAGAAACCAGGAGTTTGCTTAGCTACAAGCTAATTCTGAAAGATGTATTAACTGAAACCAATGCCATTTCG
>SEDB01000216.1 GCA_004210715.1 Pedobacter sp. | reverse complement strand
GTTAACAAAATGCTTTTTTATGCAGCGCAAGTGGTTCCAGTATTGGTTTAATTCCCCATATTATCATATTCTTTACCAACAAAGGAACGATGCCGAAGCCGAGTTTTTCATTGATAATTTAGCTAAATATCTTGAGCCTAAAGTAGATTCAAAAATGTTAGATATTGCCTGTGGCAAAGGCAGACATTCCATTTACCTTAACAAAAAAGGTTTTGATGTAACCGGGATTGACTTATCTGAACAGAGCATAAAATATGCAAGACAATTTGAAAACGACAAATTGCACTTTTTGGTGCATGATATGCGAAGGTTATTCTATATCAACTATTTCGATATTGCGCTGAATTTATTCACAAGTTTTGGGTACTTTGATACAGAGAAAGATCATGTGAACGCCTTAAAAACGTTTAGAAAATCATTAAAAGCTGATGGAACCTTGGTTGTTGATTATTTCAATACCGAGAAAATTATTAGGAATTTAAATCACTGCGAATCAAAATCACTTGATGGAATTACCTTTAACATCACTAAAAATGTTGTTGAAGGGAAAATCATTAAAAAGATAAATTTTGAAGATCAGGGTAAAATATACAATTTCGAAGAACGTGTGCAAGCTTTTTCATTTGAAGATTTTGAACGGATGCTAACCAAAGCGGGCATGGTTATCCAAAAATCTTTTGGGAGTTATGCGCTTGATGATTTTGACGAATCTAATTCAGACCGTTTAATTTTAATCTGCAAAAAGGCATGATAGAAAGCATACAGCAATTTGATGTTGAGCTGTTTTTGAAAATCCACCGTGGACTTTCGAATGGCTTTTTCGATTGGCTGATGCCTTTGATGCGCAACCGTTTCTTCTGGTCGCCACTCTACCTTTTTATTATTATTTTTTGTATTAAGCAATATAAAAAACAAGGCTATTACATTATTGCGATGTTACTTTTTACCTTTGCTATGGGCGATTTAATTGCATCGAGATTAGTTAAACCCTTGGTAGCAAGGGTTCGTCCGTGTAATGATTTTAGCTTGGCAAATGATATTATTCATCGGGTGCCTTGTGGCAGTGGATTAAGTTTTCCATCGGCACATGCCACCAATCATTTTGCCATTGCTGTTTTTTTAATCTGCGTTTTCTACACCCGCTGGAAACCAATTTTACCATTGGGTATATTTTGGGCAGCAATTATTAGCTTTGCACAAGTTTATGTAGGTGTACATTATCCTATTGATGTAACTACTGGTGCATTGCTTGGAACAACAATCGGTTTGATATGTTCCGTAATTTTTAAGAAACTACAACCTGAATTTTAATGGAAGCTTGGAAATTTGCTGTACTTTTTTTCTGTGCTTTTTTAGGAGGCTCTTCTATCTTTTTAGTCAAGAGTGATAAATCTAAACTGCTGAAATTGATTTTATCTTTCAGTGGTTCATACTTGTTTGCCATTACGGTTTTACATTTAATCCCTGATGCTTACAGCGGACCAGATAAGGGAGAAATCGGCATTTTTATTTTGATTGGTTTCTTGTTACAGGTGTTTCTGGAGCAGTTTTCAGAAGGCGTAGAACACGGACACATACACAAACATCATGATGGTCATGTTTTCCCCTTTGGGATTATGATTAGCTTGTGTTTACATGCTTTTTTAGAAGGAATGCCGCTTGCTAAAGATCAGCATAACGAATTGATATTTGGAATTTCATTACACCATATTCCTGCAGCATTTGCCTTAGCGAGCATCTTAATGCAAAATCACTTTAAAAAAGGAAGCATTGTTTTGTATCTGCTTATCTTCGCTGTAATGGCACCGCTTGGCTTTTATGTAAGTGTAGGCCTGAGCAATGGAACCATTGGTGGTATCGATGCTTATTTCAATAAAATTATGGGCATTGTAATTGGTATCTTTCTTCACATTTCTACCACAATTTTATTCGAATCGAGTGCCGACCACAAAATCAATACCCGTAAAATGATTGCTGTTTTATTGGGAATTGGCGTGGCATTAGTTGGTTTTTTCGCAGGGCATTAACTCAGTTTCTAGTATTATTTTCTACATTGGAAACTGATTTTTTTTTACAAATTATACTAGAGAATACTTTAAGCGAAATTTACAATCGTGTTCGTCTATAGAATCTATTTCTTCTCTTTCTTTTTTCCGTAACCCCAAGGACAATGCTTACATTTATTCTTACAGCAATAACCACGCTTTAAATGATATGTTGCTGTAAAAACCATCAATCCCTCTTCGTTAAAATAAAAGTCTTCTCCCTCTTTCATATTTATTGAATTTTGAATGAATCGCTTTCAGTTGCACGTCTAACACTCAACCAAGCATTCACTTTATCATCCATTCATTATCTTAATTTCCAGCTTACCTTTAAAATGCTCTTTCAATTGCCTACCATCTCCATGCAAAGTCCAGATTTGTTTTGGTTTCACCTGATCAATGGTTTCTATGATGGCATCCCAATCTGCGTGATCTGAAATGTAAAGTGAAATACCATTTTGTTGCTGTAAATTTTTCCAGCCGGAAGCAAAAGCACGAACCACGTTGATCGCTTTATGGTAACTGTGGAAAACCATTGGGGATACAATGTAAACCTGATTTTCGCTATTGTTTTTCATTACCTTTCTATCATACATTTTGTAATTGCCAACCTGAACTCCATAATCTTCGTATATTTTCACGAATGGCATGATGCTGTGATGCACCATTACATTTTTTGTAGGGCAATGTTCATTAAGCAACTGGATAATCCGTTGGCTTTTACCCAAAGCGTAAGCACCAAGCATGATATTTGCGTTGGTTTCATTGAGCTTTTTAATTTCATCAATCGGAGAAGGATGTTTTGTTTCAGGGTTAGCAAATGTGCTTTCCGTAATTAAAACATTGGCTTGTATAAATTCAAATGGCTCACATGTGGCATCAGGTTCGATTTTGTAATCACCAGTATAAAGATATTTCACACCCTCATATTCCATTAACACCTGTGCAGAACCTAGGATATGTCCAGCAGAATAAAAAGTGATTGATACATCCTTAATTTTAAAAGTTTCATGATATTTTTTGATGTGAAAATCAACTGCTGCAAATTTGCGGTACCGGTGTTTCATGAAAGTTTCGGTGGCAGCAGTGCAATATACATTCTGACTTCCGCCGATGGCATGGTCGCCGTGTGCATGTGAAACCACCGCCTCTTTTACGGGCTGTTGCGGGTCCAGATAAAAATCACCGTAAATACAATATAATCCAGTAGGTGTAATGGTTATAAAATCGTCTAAAATCATTGATTAGGAATGGTAAAATTTAAAATATATGGTAGGATTTTAGCTGACCAAGCATTGTGTTTGAAATTTGTTTGATAAAGGATTAGGATTAATTTTTTGAATCTGAAGCGATTTTAGTAAAATGTTGATGTAATGCTAAAACCTGTGTAATAATGGCTTTTGATTCATCATTGACAATGAAATGATTGGCGAACTTTGCTTTCTCTTCATCGCTAAGTTGTTTGTCCATCCTGGCTTTTACTTGTTCAGCGGTAACCCCATCTCGTTGCATTACTCTTGCCAATTTCACTTCAAGTGGAGCAGTTACCAAAATGGTTGTATCGCACATTTTATAAGAACCACTTTCAAAAAGCAATGCAGCCTCTTTTAGCGTGTATGGAACTTTTTTATCAATAGTTTCTTCCCATGCATCAAAGGCTCTAAAAACAGCTGGATGCACCAATGCATTCAGTTTTTCTAATTCCGATTTATTATTAAAAACTATACTTGCAATGTGTTTATTGTTTAATGTCCCATCCTGAAAATAACTTTCTTTACCAAATGTAGACTTTATGCCTTCGATGAGTAAATCATCCTGAATCATCATGTTTTTAGCTTCAGTATCAGCATAAAAAACAGGAATGCCCAACACTTCAAAAACCTGGCAAACGGTTGTTTTTCCACTACCAATTCCGCCTGTAATTCCTACTTTATACATTATTTTTCAACTACAAAATCTACTTTTGATGGACTTACACTAACCAATTTACAGTAATCAGGAAATTCAGTTATTTTAACCGTGAATTGCCGATGATTTAAGTTTTTCCACTCATCCACATCAACTGTTGCATTAATAAAATTGGCATTAACCTGTGCATAACTCCCTAAAGCCACCAAAAAGGTTACTTTTACTTTTTTGGGGTAAAGTTTAATGCTGTTATAATTTTTATTGTTAACGATCTTTAATGGAACCTCAACCGTTTTTTCAGTGAACTCATCAACAGATAACTTAACCTCCGTTGATGAAGGATATATACTAACATTTTTGTGGAGGCTATGTTG